>CAKTFL010000001.1 GCA_934555855.1 uncultured Sphingomonas sp.
GTGTCGCTCATCATCGACACCGATCCCCAGGCGACCGCAAGTCAATGGGCCGCCTGGCGCCAGGACCGGCCCCCTGAGGTGATCGACAGCCCGCCACCGCGCCTCGCCGCTAAAGTCGAGCAGGCAAGGGAGCAGGGGGCCCAGATCATCGTGATCGACACGCCGCCCCATGCCGACAGTGCCGCCCGCTCGGCGGTGGAAGTCGCCGACCTAGTTCTGATTCCCTGCCGGCCAAGCGCCTTTGATCTCAGCGCCATTCAGACCACGGCCAAGCTCGTGCAACTGCTTCGCAAGCCTGCTTACGTCGTCTTCACCGCAGGCAGTCCCAACGCACCGCGCGTCTATGCCGAGGCGGGCGAGCTGGTCGACAGCTACGGTACGCCGCCTTGCCCGATCCTGATCCCCGACCGCGCTGCCTATCGCCATGCCTCGGCCGAGGGTCTTACCGTCATGGAACTCGAACCCGCCAGCAAGGCGGCCGATGAGATTCGCGATCTCTACAAGTGGACATGTCGACAGATCGACATGCCGACTCCCCGCTTCAGGAAAGCTGCCGCATGAGCCGCAAGCCCTCCTTCGCCAACCTGCGTACCCATGCCTCCCACGCGCCAGCCTCTGCGGGGCCATTCACGGAAACGGCGTCCGAACCCGAGCAGGAGAGGGGGCCAACCGGACGCCCCGCGAGCCGGAAAGGTCGCAAGCAGATTGCCGGCTTCTTCAGCCCGGACATGTCGCTCGCCCTGCACATGCTAGCCCGCCGCCAGGACCGTAATCTTCAAGCGCTGATGACCGAAGCGTTCAATGACGTGCTTCGCAAACATGGCGAAAGCCCGATCGGAGATTAATCGTTGTGATCGTGCACTGGAAGCAGCGGTGTGACGACAATCGCGACAGATGCGGATCCTGGCCTGGAGGGTTGGGAAGGTAGGAGATACGAGGACAATCGCCGAACGGGGCAGCTTATGACCCCGAAAGGCCCGCGACCACCCTCTTCCACAACCAACAGGGCGGTCGCCCCGCCTATGCACGTGGATGGCGACCCGCATTGTGTCCAAGTGCAGGGGTTGTCGGTCAGAAAGCGTTGCGGTGGAACAACACCCTGAAGGTTGCCAGGATTATCCGTATGTCGCGCCAGATCGACCAATGTTCAAGATACTCGAGGTCGGCCTGAAGGCGGTTCCTCAGATCGTCCTCGATGATGGTTGCACCGCGATAGCCACGAACCTGAGCAAGGCCGGTCAGGCCGGGCTTGGCCGCATGTCGGTGCCAATAGCGACCGTCCACTTCCCAGAACAGCTTCTCTGCCGCGCGCGAGCCGAGGGCATGAGGGCGTGGACCGACAATGCTCATGTCGCCCTTCCACACGTTGAAGAGCTGCGGCAGCTCGTCCATGCTGGTCTGGCGGAGAGTACGGCCGATACGGGTGATCCTGTCGTCGTCTCGGGATGCGGAGCGATGACCGGCGCTATCGGCTTCCTCTACCCGCATGCTGCGGAATTTCCAGATATGGAACATCTTGTTCCCGCGCCCAATACGAACCTGCTTAAACAGGACGGGTCCCGGCGAATCCCATTTCACGAGAAGCGCGATGAACGCCAGAAACGGGGAGAGAAGCAGCAAAGTGCAGCTTGAAACGACGAAGTCGAACGCTCGCTTGATTGACCGTTCGAACAACCTGAGCGGGCCAGCAGCGACAATCACGGTAGGCGTCCGGCCATAAGCGGACACCCCGATCGGGGCCAGAACGTTCAATTCCGGTACAAATATCTCACCCTGCACATTGGTGCCCTTCAACGCGTGGGCCCAGGCTGCACGGCGGTCGGGTTCGCAGGTCACGATGACGCGATCGGCGCTGGCTACGGTCTCGGCAAGCCGATCGTACATCAATGGATCGTGGCGGTCGGGATCGAAATTACCATCGGTCGTCAGCACGACCGAGAACTCCCCATCGGGAACGGGCGACTTCCCGTCCCAGAGCAGAATGACGTTCAAGGGATTGCCGCCCACGATAGCGGTCATGTGGCGAACGAACAGGTAGCGCGATACCATGATCATGGCGAGCGTCGCGCCTGTTCCCACTGTCACGACAACGCGAGGAAAGTTTTCGCTGACCTTGAGGCAGAAGGCGACCAGGATAATCGCGCAGACGGACATAAGCAGGGCCCGAGCCCCGCGTGAGGCCGCACGCCATGCGCTCTGCAGATTGTCCGCTGCATAGGCATGGAGCGACAAGGCGGCAAAAAAATAGATCGGCAGGAGTGGCGCAACCAGAATTACCCACTCCGTGTCACCCAGAAACACGCCGCGAAGGTAGGCGGTCAGGGCGAAGCCGATGATCAGGCACAACGTATCAAGCGCCACCAGGCTCAGGAAAGCACGGAAGCGGAGAATCGCTGCCTGTGGCCGCCAGCGCGAAGAACGGTGCACAGCGCCGAACTGCTCCCGTGCATGCTGGTTCATAGGCTTATACGCTGTTGGCACACGTGTTCGCTCCCTGAGCCCGGCACTATCATCTTAGCGATTTGGAAGCACGCCAGGATTGCAGTGCGTTATGACCCGGTCAGTGGAAACACGCATCAGCCGGCCTGCCCGGTCCAGGCGATGAAGGATGATGGATTCTGAGGCTGCTGTAGCGCAGGAACACTGGCTGCCGCTGGACAGTGTTGCCGAGCGGCAGGGAACCGCATAGGACCGGCACACCCCCGCTCGGGAGTGCCGATCTTTGCGGAATAGGGCAAGTAAGTAGGTGAAATCGTGACGTCCCGCGTACGACGCTCCCCGGGCCGGGGTACGATTCCCAGCAGCAGCCCATGGCGTGGAAAGAGCCCGCCGCACATCGTGTTCTATGTGCTGCTGGCATTCCTGCTTGCTTGCTTGCTAGGCGGAGGCTCCAACCGGACGGATGTCTATTCGCTGCTCTACTTGCGGCCTTTTACGGTCATTTGCCTGTTTTCCATGCTCTTCGTTCCAGTCCATCGAGACTGGCGGCAGGTACGCGCGCCCTTGGTGCTGCTAGGTCTTCTGGCAGTCGTGATCGCAATCCAGCTCGTGCCGTTACCGCCCTCCATCTGGGCCCGATTGCCAGGCCGGGCGCCGCTGGCCGGCGCAATGGTCGCTCTGGGCGGAGAGCAGCCTTGGCGGCCGCTCTCATGGACTCCGGATCTCACGCTGAACAGCCTTCTTGCCCTACTAGCACCGCTGACGGTGCTGGTCGGCTATGCCGGTATCCGACCGGATCAGCGAGCGGCACTGGTGCCGCTGGTGATTGGCGCAGCAGTTGCCAGCGCGGCGCTGGGCATCATTCAGTTCACGGGGGGACGGTTCAGCCCTGCGAACCTGTATGCGGGTCACTCCCTAGACGTGCCTAATGGCTGGTTCGCCAATCGCAATCACCATGCAGATTTCCTCGCTTGCGCTCTGGTGCTGATCGCAACGTGGCTGCAGTTACCGGCGCACTTGCGGCGTACCGAGCGCCAACGCTACTGGATTGCCGGACTGGTCGCCTGTTTCTTGTTTGTGGTGGTGATCGCGACCGGATCAAGGAGCGGCACGCTGCTTACGGTATTGGCTCTCGCATATGCTGGGGTGACGACACTGAAGTCATTTTCCCGCAAGCTGGACGGGCGCAACATCCTGATCCTCTGGGCCGGAGCCGGTATCGTTGCGCTGCTGCTCATCGGTATCATGTTGATGGCCGGGCGCGCGGTATCGCTTGACCGGTTGTTCGGGTTCGACGCGACTGCAGAACAGCGCATTCGTTCCCTCCCGACGCTGATCGCGATGTGGCGTGATTTCATGCCGATCGGTAGTGGTTTCGGCTCCTTTGACCCGGTGTTCCGGATGTACGAGCCCGATGCGTTGCTACACCCGGGGTATTTCAACCATGCCCATAACGACTGGCTTGAACTGGGCCTCACCGGCGGTCTGGCGGCGCTTGTCATCCTGGTCCTATTTGTCCTGTGGGTGTCGGTCCGATTGATTCTCAGCTTCCGTCTGCCCGGTTCCAGCGCGGTGCATTGCGCGCGGGGTGGCGGGATCGTTCTTCTGGTGCTCGGGGCGGCCAGCATCAGTGATTACCCGCTGCGTACACCGCTTCTTGCCGCTTTCACGGCAATCGCCTGCGCGTGGCTGAGCAGCAGTTTCGACAAGCCGGCAAGCCCTGCGCCGGGGCAGGGCAGCCGGTAGGTTCGGTTGCAATGTACAACGGACATCTTTATCGCTCGCAAGAGGCTGTCCCTGCGTGTTTCCGAGGCTGCAACGTTTCATGAAAGATTGGCTCTGGCTCGGATGCGTCTCGACGCTCCTTCTTTTCGGGTGCGCCGAAGATCGGCTGGTGGGACGTCCGGGGCTCCAGATCGTGAACGGGTCGCAGTTCCCGGCACCTGACGGCAGTCGCACCAGCCTTGAACAGCGACGTGCGTATATAGTCGCGCCATCCGACCGACTTACGGTAGATGTGTTCGGCGTGGCCGAACTCACTCGTACCATTCAGGTCGATCCTAACGGCATGTTCACCTTGCCGCTGGTCGGGGCACTGCAGGCGGCGGGCAAGACGCCGGCCGAGCTTGCCGGCACGATCGCGGACCGGCTGCGGGGCCGCTACATGCGCGATCCGCAGGTAGCGGTGAATGCCGAAACGGTGAACCAGAACATCACTGTAGAAGGTGAAGTCCGCATTCCCGGCATTTACCCGGTTACTTCTCGCACGACCCTGCTTCAGGCGTTGGCGCGCGCGCAGGGCCTGACCGACAATGCCAACACTGAGTATGTAGTTGTATTTCGGCAGGTAAGTGATCGGAAGATGGCGGCGCTGTATGATGTCCGCGCCATCCGTCAAGGCATGTACGAAGATCCCGAGGTTTATGGCAACGACGTCATCTCCGTAGGTGAGTCGCGGGCACGGCGCATATTCACGGTCGCCTTTCAGACAGCGGCTCTGTTGACCGGTCCGATTATTGCCATTTTGAACTAGCGGACGGGAACCCCAATGGACAATCTTTCGTACCGTTCGCCGATGATGGCGTACCCTGCCGGCTCGACAGTGCTGAACGAGGGTGGCCCGACGATGGAATCGGACAGCATGCGTCCTTTGCTGACGCAGGCGATAACGATCGTACGCCGGCGCAAATGGGTCCTGATCGGGGCAGTTGTCACTGCTCTTCTGGTCGGCTTCGTTGTTACGCTGCTGATGACGCCACAATATACCGCCAAGGGAACGCTGGAGATCCAGCGTGAAAATGCCGGTCCTTCCACCGTTCCAGGCAATGATGCGCGTGCGTCCATCGTGGACCCGGAGTTTTACGATACCCAGATCGGTTTGATAAAGGCCCACAGCTTGGCCGAGCAGGTCGCCGCCAATCTGAAGCTCCAGGATGATCCTCGCTTTTTCGAAATCTTTGGGGTGAAGAACGACTGGTTCGAGAATGGTCGTCCGGTTTCGGGTGCGCCATCACGCCTGGATCGCGTGCGACTGGCGGGGGGCATCCTGCTCAATCACCTGACAGTTAACCATGAACGCGCGTCGAGATTGGTGGAGATCAGCTTCACCAGTCCGGATCCCGTGCTGTCCAAGCGGGTGGTCGACGCCTGGGGCAGCAATTTCATCCAGGCGACGCTGGCACGCCGCTTCGAAGCAAGCTCCTATGCGCGCAATTTCCTGGAGAACCGACTGGGGCAGCTGCGCCAGCGGATCGATTCGTCGGAACGACAACTGGTGGATTACGCGGCCCGTCAAGGCATCGTGAACGTGCCGGTGGCGTCCGCGGGCACCGGGGCGGGAGCCGGGCCATCCGAGCGGCCACTCCTGGCAGACGATCTTGCCGCTCTGAACCAGCAGTTGTCGCAGGCCCGCGCCGATCGGATCGAAGCGGAAGCCCGCATGAATACGCCTGGATCACAGGCACCCGAAGCCTTGCAGCAGAATGGTGCATTGAACGGCATGCGCCAGCAACGGGCGCAACTTGCAGCGGATTACGCGCGGCTGATGGTTCAGTTCCAGCCCGACTATCCGCCAGCGCGCTCGCTACAGAATCAGATCGCGCAGATGGATCGTTCCATAGCTCGCGAGGAGGCGAGAATCCAGGGAACAGTTCGGGGCGGTTATGCTTCCGCGGTGGCACGTGAAAACGCGCTGCAGACGCGTCTGAACCAACTCAAGGCCTCGGTTCTCGATCTGCGTCGGCGCAGTATTCAGTACAACATCATTCAGCGCGATGCGGATACCAACCGGCAATTGTATGATGCGCTGCTTCAACGCTACAAGGAGATCGGAGTAGCGGGTGGCATCGGCGTCAACAACATATCGGTTGTCGACAGGCCCGAAGTTCCGGGTGCTCCCTCAAGTCCGAAGCTTCCTCTCAACCTGCTCATCGCGCTTGTTGCCGGCATTGTGCTTGGTGGCGGAGCGGCATGGGCTTTGGAACAGATCGACCAGGGGCTGACCGACCCGAGTGAGGTGGAAAGCGACTTGCGTATCCCGCTGCTGGGTACCGTTCCGCAGGCCACCCAGGGCACGCCTGTGGAGTTGCTTTCCGATCGTAAGTCGGCAGTCAGCGAAGCTTATGTTTCGATCCAGACCAGGCTGTCTTTCGCTACCGCTCATGGCGTGCCCCGCACCATTGCCATTACCAGCAGCCGGCCAGCGGAAGGTAAATCCACCACGGCCTTTGCCCTGGCCCTTTCCATGGCACGCTCGCGACGCCGCGTGCTGTTGATCGATGGCGACATGCGATCGCCTTCGGTCCACCATCTGCTCGATATTCCTAATAATCGGGGATTGAGCAATTATCTCGCCGGAGACGGTCAGGGCGATGATCTGATCGCTCCGACGCCCTTTGAGAATATGAGCGTCATGACTGCGGGTCCCATGCCGCCCAGCGCGCCGGAATTGCTAAACGGAGACCGCCTGTCCCAGCTGCTGGCGGAAATGGGCGAGAGATTTGATCAAATCGTCATCGATGCCCCCCCGGTAATGGGTCTTGCCGATGCGCCACTGATCGGCAGCAAGGTGGAAGGCGTGATCTACGTGGTCGAGTTCCACAGTACGCAAAAGAGCATGGCACGGGTGGCGATTGGGCGTCTGGCTTCCGCCAACGTCCCGATCACGGGTGCTGTGCTATCCAAGTTTGATGCCCGGCGCGCGCATTTCGGCTACGGATATGATTATGGTTACGGGTACGGCTATGGCGACGATATGACTCGGGCCAGCTAGGTATGGCAGGAAGAATGGGTGGTCGGATCCGGAACGTCATACTGGCGGTAGCCGGGGTAGCCCTGTTCTGGCTGAGTCTTGCCAGTGCGGTGTCGCTTGTTCTGGGGGGGAACAATCCGGCGCTTTCCGTGCGTCTTGGCCTGCCATCTGCCGAGGCCAAGGCGGCACAAGCCCTGGAAATCGTGAGCCGGCCTCCCTCGTCCCCCGAGCAGATCCGCCGCGCTTCTCGGCTTGCCCAGGCTGCTCTGCGACGCGAACCGGGCAATGTTGTCGCCATCGTGGTGCTCGGCACCGTCGCTTCGCTGCAAAAGCGTGACGATCTCGCTGCCGGCTTGTTCGCTTATTCAGAACGGCTGTCGCGGCATAACACGATTACCCAATTGTGGCTGATCGAGAACCGGGTCGGCGCAGGCGACATCGGCGGTGCGCTCATTCATTACGACCGGCTCATGAGTGTAAAGCCGGCCTACCGGCAGACCCTGATCCCGATCCTGGTTCAGGCATCGAGTGATCCGGCAGTCTCGCGGATTCTGGCTGGGGTGATGGCGCGACGACCGCCCTGGTGGACCGACGCGCTGGTTCCACTGATCTTTCAGTCGGCAAACCCTATAGTGACCCTGCCCATCCTCATGCAACGCCTGCGCCTTGACGCAAGCCAGAGCGCAGAGCGTCCTTTGATCGCTGCTGCAATCACGCGCCTGGCGGGTGCGGGGGCGTTCGATGAGGCTTACACACTGTATCTTCGATCGGGCGGCACTCGGCTTGTTGGTTCTGAGCACGTACGCAACGGCGGCTTCGAGGCAGGTAACAGGCTGCCTCCGTTCGACTGGGAGTTGTACAACGAGGATGGGAGGGCGGCTGTGATCCAGCCTCACCAGACGGGCGGATCGGGAAAGTCCTTGTTCCTGTATGTCGACCCGGACCATCCGGGTGTCTTGGCCCGGCAGTTGCTGCTTCTTGCTCCCGGCAGTTACCGACTTTCTGTGGAGTCCGGCAACATAGGCAGGGATGAACCGGAGCGTCCTCAACTCCGGATTTCCTGCGCCGCGGGGACGGAAGGAACTCCGTTCCTCAACTTTCACCTGCCGGTTTCTGATGAAGCCGGGGGAAGGACCCGGTCTGATTTCACTGTGCCGACGGGGTGTTCCGCGCAATGGTTGTCCTTGGCGAGTGGTCCGGGATCGGGTGTTCAGGACAGCCCGCCCTGGATCGACGCAGTCAGCATCCAACCACGCGGGCAGTAACTTCCGAAAGGCGTCGTCCGGGCCATGGGCTTTGCGCTTGGCAAGAGGGAACAAGGGAGTTTATGCCCCGCCCCCCTAGCGCCGAAGCTTCTGGCTTCGCCACAGACAGGCTTGAGATGGGTAGTGGGATGATTGTTGACCAGGCAGTGGTGCCCACCGAGAACATACTCGGCGTGCCGGTCAGTCTTATCGACATGCCCCAAGCGGTGCGCGTGGTGCTTGATGGCGTGAGTGCCAATCATGCTCAATATGTCTGTGTTCGCGACGTTCATGGCTTGATGCGCTCCGTAGAGGATCCCACCATGATGGATATCCAGCGCAAGGCTGCGATGGTGACCCCCGATGGGATGCCTCTGGTCATCACCGCGCGAATGCGCGGCCATCCGGAAATCAGCCGGGTCAGCGGCGCTGACCTGATGGAGGCGGTGTGCGAAGCATCGCAGGAAACGGGTGCGCGTCATTTCTTCTATGGTGGTAAAGAGGGTGTGGCGGAGAAACTGATTGCCAATCTGGTGCACCGTTATCCGCGAATGACGGTTGCCGGGCATTACTGCCCGCCCTTCCGGATGTTGACACCTGAAGAGGACGATGCGGTGGTGGACATGCTACGCGCTTCGGGTGCCCAGATCGTTTGGGTCGGTATCAGCACGCCCAAGCAGGAATTCTGGATGCGCGACCATGTCTCCCGCCTGCCTGGCGCTACCCTGCTTGGCGTGGGGGCGGCATTCGACTTTCATGCGGGCGTGGTGAAGCGCGCACCACAATGGATGCAGCGGTTCGCCCTTGAGTGGCTACACCGCCTGGCCAGCGAGCCGCGTCGACTATGGCGCCGCTACCTGATCATGGCGCCCCAGTTTCTCTGGCGAGTTACACTGGAAAACAGGCGCTTGCGCCACTGATCATGGCTTCCTTCAAGGTTCTGCTGGTTCATAACCGGTATCAGCAATATGGAGGAGAGGACACGGTGGTCGAGGCAGAGGCGCAGTTGCTGCGCGATGCCGGCCATGAGGTGGACTGTTTTCTTGTTGATAACGATAATATCCAGGGCACCGCCTCCAAGCTCGCGACTGCGGCGCTGACCATCTATAATCCGCGATCCAGGGCTGCCCTCCGCGAACGGCTAAGAAAACGTCGGCCAGACATCGTTCATGTCCACAACCTGTTTCCCCGGCTGACCCCGAGCATCTTCGACGCCTGCCTCGATGAGCGGGTGCCGACAGTAATGACGCTGCACAATTACCGGCTCGGCTGTGCCAACGCGCTACTCTTTCGCGACGGCCATCCCTGCGAGGATTGCTTGAGCGGGACAGCGTACAATGCCGTGCTGCACCGCTGCTACCGCTCTTCAAGGCTGGGCTCGGCAATCGTCGCGTCGATGATCGCCTACCATCGGCATGCTGGCACGTGGCGGGACAAGGTGTCGCGTTATATTGCTCTTACCGAATTTTCGCGGAACCGTCTGATCGCTGCGGGCCTGCCTGCAGACAAGGTTCGAGTTAAGCCCAACTTCGTACCCGACCCGGGCAGGAGTGGCGCGCTTCGGCAGGGGCCAGGCGAGCACGCGCTGTTTGTCGGCCGCCTAAGCGTTGAAAAGGGCCTTGGAACGCTGATCACGGCATGGCGTGAAATAGACATGCCCTTACGCATCCTCGGCGACGGGCCCTTGCGTGAAGAGCTGGAGAGCGCGGCGCCCGGCAATGTCACTTTCCTAGGGCACCGCGACCGCGCGCAGGTGTTCGATGAGATCGACCGGTCTGCATTCCTGGTCGTGCCCTCCATATGGTATGAAGGATTTCCCATGACAGTGGTGGAAGCCATGGCCATGGGAAAGCCGATCCTGGCGTCCGCGATCGGAGGATTGCAGGAGATTGTCGCGGAAGGGGAGGAGGGGCTGCATTTCCGGCCTGGTGATGCAGCCGACCTCCGGCGGGCGGTTCAGCAGATCAGATCCACCTCCGCACTGATCACAGATATGGGAGCCCGGGCGAGAGCGAGATATCTTCGCCAGCTTAGTCCCGAGAGCAATAGCCACATGCTCGCCGGCATCTATGCCGAACTGCTCGCGGCGGGTTAGCGGCTCGCGCCAGAATCGTTGCACAGCCGCATGATTGACATTCAGGGACCGTAATGGACTTTGGTGGCGTCCATTAGAAAGTCGGGGGACATGCGCGTAAGGACGATAGCGTTGGTATGCATGTTCACCACAGCTGGCTGTGGCGGGAACAGCGGCGAGAGCGATGACGTCATTGTCGTACCCGCACCCGCACCCGCACCTGCGCCTGCGCCTGCGCCTGCACCGGCACCTGCACTGCCGGGATCGGGCACAGTAGGAGGGGGGCAAGCACTCAACTGCATTGTCCAGGATACAGTGCGCCAAGCAGCGAGCCTCAGCATCAAGCCTGTGACAGGGGCAGTTACCATTGTGGCGATCGGGTCTAGCAGCACGGCCGGTGATGGCTCGAGTTCGAGCGCGGCCACATATCCCTCAGTATTGCAGCAACTGTTATCCGCGCATCCGGAGGTCGCGGCCTATACGGTTAATAACAAGGGTCTCGGCGGCGACACGCTTGCCGGCGTCCAGGGAAGGTTGCAACGGGACGCGCTCGACCTTCATCCACAGCTTGTAATCCTTCAAACAGGCACTAACGACGCCATTATAGGGCAAAAACCGACATCTCTTTCGGAGTATACCGATCGACTTCGAGCAGTTGTTACGACGCTTAAGTCCCAAACCTCCGTGGTGCTCATGAATGGCCAGCACTATAATAGTGAACCTCCTGCATACGCCAATTTTCAAGATGCAACGGCGATCTTGGCCATGGAGCAGAATGTCGCGCTATTTGACCGGTACGCTCTGATGAAGAGCTGGATCATGTCTGGAAAGTATCAATACTGGGATATGTTGGCCGCGGACGGTTTCCACCCCAACGACATGACGTACCGCTGCATCGGCCAGGTCATCGCTGAACTGACATTGAACGCTCCCAGGCAATAGCCGTGCTGATGCTATCCACATGCAGGAGCGTTCTGGCCTCTGAATGTCAATCGGCCTGGAAAGTTGACCCCATACCGGCGTGCAATCTTGCCCCCTGCGTTGTGAGCGCGTGTTGCCCGCTCACCCCCATGCCGGTGCGGCCTCGCTTCGGAGGTGTGGCTCAGGCGGCTTCGCGATTGCGGAAGCGCCAGCTCTCGTTGCCGGTTTCCACGATGTCGCAATGGTGGGTGAGCCGGTCGAGGAGTGCGGTGGTCATCTTGGCATCGCCGAAGACGGACGGCCAGGCGGTCGCCGCGATCGTGCGCATGACCGGGGGCAATCTTCCGGCTGCTGCATCGCCTATTCGTCCAGATCGAGCGCATCCTGCGGATCAACGGCATGAACGCCATCACGGAGGAGGTGGTCGAAGCGGCACGCAGCACGCTCGTGATCGGGGTCACGTAACCTTGGCCGCCCTTCGGCTCACGCCCACTTGCAGACATGGCGCAACTAGCCTCAGATTGTCTTATGGCCGTCGAGAAAAGAAGATTATTTGAGCAAGCGAAGAACCGCTGGCCACGCCGTATGCGGGTGTTTCCGACTAATGGGTTCCCGCCCTTCGACGCAGAGCCGAGCCTTGTGGATGTTCACAGCGACGTCCAAGCGGCTTGCGATCCGAAGGGCGAGTGGACCGAGGAGGACGAGTGGACGGGTCTTGCTAATTGGTCCTTTCACCAAGCTCTTTGGGCAGTGACCGATCAGTCGACCGTGGAGCGAGACATTGATCGTGACGAGGTTACCGCCCTGAACCGACCGTCCCAAATGAGCAGGTTTCAGGATGCCTGTATCGAATTGCTGATCGAATAGGCCGAGCAGTTTGTGGCATTGGTGAGTACGGTGACGCTGGAAACTAATGACGGGTTTTCGAGGTCGCAGCGGTCGGCGTTCAGGAAGATCGTCACCGATTTGAGGCGCGACTTGGAGCGGTTCACCAGCGATGCCCTCCTCGTGATCGGGGACAAGCAGGAGATACACCGACGTATCGAAGCCAGCTAGGACGATTGCGCTCGGATACCGAGGTGCAATCGGCATTTTGCTTCCTTCGTGCTCTCTTGGCGATCCCTCGGTGATCCCTGCAGCGTCCAATCTGCATTCGTGCGTCGGTTTTGCCTGCTGAGCTTCGCTCATCAGGGTAGTTCGGACCCCCTTAAAGCTCGGCCAGCCCGTTTTCGGTCTGTCGGAGCTTCATTTTCCGACCCTTAAATTCGTGATTTCGGGTCGTACACCATACGCACCTTACGGTGCCGCTAAGTAATTGAAAGATAACGACATATAGTCACGGTCGGGTTTTAAGCTGTCTCCTAGCTGTGGCTGTATAACGCCAAAGCCTTTGAAATCGTGGGGTTCTAGGAGCAAAAGCTGTGGTCTGACTGTGGACGGAGACACGATGAGACTAGCCGAAGCCATCAAAGTCCGTCTCACCGAGGGTCAGGCGGCAAGATATGCCGCCGAGGCCGATAGTCGAGGCGTGGCGATCAGCACCTACATACGGGAGCGATTGGAGGCGGCTGACAACCGTAGCGAGGAGCTTGCCGGCATCCGAGAGGCACTCGTCGAGCTTGGCGACACCGTTGACGAACTGCGCGCGCAAGGTGGTGCCAACCGGCAGATCGAGGCCAGGCAGGACGGCCCCAGCACGGCGGAACCCAGCGCCGTCCAGATCGAAACGCTGCTGCTGTTGCGGGCAATTGCGTCGCCTGAAAAACTGCGAATGATCCGGGGCGAACTCGACCGGCAGGGAATAGAAAGCCGGCAGGCGCCAATGCGATAAAGATCAGCGAAAACCTGATGGGCCGAGGCAAATGCCGCGGGTGTGGGAATGCAGAAACGCAGCTAAAAGGGAGCGGTTGAATGCAGCGTAATCGGAAGCCTTATATCTCACCGGGCCGGCTGATCGGGATGGCCGTGGGCACGATCACCCTGGCTGCATCGTCGGCGCAAGCGGATGCCGCTACCGGTGCCTTGTTGGCCAAGCCGACCCCGGCTCAGGCTGCCGCCGTCGACAAAGCGCTCGGCTCCGCACCGGCACCGCTGAAGGCCGACGTGACGGCCGCCTTGCCCACGCTGCGCCCGTACATCGTCACATTGATGTGCGTGCAGGACGATACCGCGACACGTGGCCTGATCGAGAAGTTCGTCGGATCGCGGGGCAGCGCCATGTTCAATGGCTGGTCGGGCAGCATGTCGCCGGCAAAGCGAATGCAGCATCACGATATGTTCGGATGCCTCACCGTCACCCGCATCCAGAATTGGCGGCGGATCGCGGCCAACGAGTTCGCCTTCGACATCCTGTTCACCGCCGACGACAGCGGCGAGAGCTACCTGTGGAAGAACGTCGTTCACAAGGAGCCGGACGGAACCTGGCTGCTCGCTTGAGGCCGGTCTAGGCGGTGTTGCGACGATCGGTATAGTCCCGTCATGGCGATCAAATCCCGCAGCACTGCACCGGTCGCAAAGGTGGCCAAGCCGGTCAGGCGAGGGACCAACGCCGACAAGCGTGCGAACTCCGCTGGAGGCACCGGCAAGCCGGAAGTCCGCATCTTCGTGTCCTACTCGTATCACGATGCAGCGGCACAGGAGAAGCTGAACAGGCATCTGGCTCCGTGGCGGCGCGATGGCGTCACGGTCTGGTATGACGAGAACATCGAGCCGGGTGCCGCGCTGAGCACGGAGATCGCTCGCGAACTGCGTCCGTGCACATATCTTCGTGGCGCTGTTCAGCCCTTCATACGGCGATGGGAAAGCCTGAAACCAAGGTCGTCGAGCTGTGCGCCGAACTCGGCATCACCCGCCAGACGCTCTACCGCTTCGTCGGGCCGAAGGGCGAGCTGCGCAGCGACGGGCAGCGGCTGCTCGACCGGCGCAAGGCGAAATGAACGGCGGAGGGTAATAATAGATGATCCGTTCGATCACTCTCACGGCTGCCGTAGCGCAGATTGCAGCCGTACCGGCCCCCGCCGACCGGACGGGAGCCTGGATCGGAACCATCACCTTGCCGTCGCAGGCTACGCTGAGGGTCGCGGTCCATCTCCGGCGCGATGACGATGGCCGGCTGTCGGGGACGTTCGACAGCATCGACCAGCGCATCGGCGGCATCCCGCTGGCGACGATCACGATGACGGAAACCACGCTCGACTTCACGGTGCCCACCAACGGTGGCCGGTATCGTGGTCGCTGGGATGTGCTGTCACGGCGCTGGGTTGGCACTTGGTCGCAAGGCAAGGCAGACCTTCCCCTTGCGCTGACCGCGGGCGGGCTGCCACCGATGCCGGCGCTGGTCGCAGGCACCTGGGCACTGCCTTCCGATGCCGAGATCGGCGACCTGCTCGACCGGCGCCTCGCGCAGCGGCCGGGCGAAGCCATTGTTGTGGGCATGATCGACGAGACGGGCCGTCGCATTATCGTGCGCGGCCCCGCTCGCACTGACACGCTGTTCGAGATCGGTTCGATCACCAAGGTGTTCACCGGGCTGCTGCTGGCCGATATGGCGGTACGCGGCGAGGTCGGGCTGAACGATGCGGCGAGCCGGTACCTGCCCGCAGGCTGGACGCTGCCGTCGCGCGGTCGGCCGATCACCCTGCTCGATCTCGCGACGCATCGCTCGGGATTGCCGCGTCAGCCACTCAACATGCCCTTTGCCGATGCGGGCAATCCCTATGCCGATTACGGCCCTGCGCTCATGCGCGAATTCCTGAAGGCGTATGTTCCCACGCGCGATCCCGGCACCGCGTTCGAATATTCGAACCTCGGCGCCGGCCTGCTGGGCCGGATCCTCGCGGAACGCACCGGGCGGGATTATGAGATGCTGCTGCGCACCCGTATCCTTGCACCGCTCCATATGCGCGACACGCGGGTGCGCCTGCCGGCCAGCGAGGCGCCACGCCTGGCCGCTCCGCTCGACGAATATCTTTGTCCCACATCGAACTGGGACATGGGAGCGATGATCGCCGCGGGCGGCATCCGGTCGAACGTCGACGACCTGCTGACGTTTCTCGCCGCGAACATGACCCCGGGCGTCACATCGCTAGGGACGGCCATGCGCGATGCGCGCACGATCCGAGCGGGGGGCGATGCCGCCGACATGTCGATGGGGATCGGGTGGATGATCGTCCGGACGCGGATCGGCGACATGGTGATGCACGACGGTGCGACCGGCGGATACCTGACGATGATCGGATTCGATCCGGTGCGCCGACGGGGCATCGTGATACTGTCCAACGCGGCCGTACAGCCCGGTGTGACCGACATAGGTCTGCACATCCTGACCGGGTCGGCCGTTGCGACCACACCGCCCCCACCGAGTGCACCGATCAGGCATACGGAAATCGCAGCGTCCGCCGACCAGTTCGACAAGTTCATCGGACGGTATCAGCTGACCCCGGATCAGGTGCTCACCGTCACTCGCCCGGGTCAGCATCTCGTCATCCAGCTTACGGGGCAGCAGGCAGTGCCGATCTACGCTGCCGGACCGCAGGACTTCTTCGCCAAGGTCGTCGAGGCCCGGTTCTCCTTCCATATGACCGGTAATGCTGCCGACAGCGTGACCTTGCATCAGGACGGACAGGAAAGCGTAGCGCCTCGCATAACTACCCCGTAACCTAACCCTTCAGATTAAACACACGGCAGCATCCTGCTTAACGTACGATCGCGAAGAGATTCTGCGATGACCCCTCGTAGCTAAAGCTCGTCTCGCCCGACCGGACGACCTTTCTCACCGTGTTCCTCGACACGCCCAGGTCGCGCACGATTTCCTTGATGCTCTTGCCCTTGACGAAGAACTCGCGCCGGATGCGCGCAACCGTCTCCACGACCAGCATCTCCCCGCCGCTCCCGCCGCATCACCTGCGGGAAGCGTGAACCGCGCCAGTTCAGGGGGTCAAAGTTGGACGCCTATCAGCCCCGAACGGGGTCAATATTGCACGCCTATTCACACCGGGCAGCCGCACCAGCGGCAGCCCACCTTTAGCACGTGCAGGATGCCCGATATCACCCGGCGATCGTCCACCCGCCGCGCTCCGGGCTGGTTCTTGGGCAGGTGCGGCTCGATCGCTGCCCACGCCTCGTCCGACAACCAGAACAGCGCCATGCCGCACCTCCCGTATATCCACTCAGGCAGTGAATCAGGAAAGCCGCTCCGCCTCAAGCCGCTGATTGGGTTTGAGCCCTAAGACCGCAACATCGATTCCCAACAATGTCCATCTTTTCAAGCTCGAACGCAGCGGGTACGCGATTGATGCTGCCGCTGCCGAGCGCATGGTGACGTGCTCCCCAAAGCTCTACCAGTCATAACTGGAGTCCGGGGTTACTATGGTGCCCCTGGGGGCGGTGTTGCACAGCCCGCCAACACCGCTATGCGGGCGCACATGGTTGTAGTCGTCGCGCCAGAGCCGCAGCACCGAGCGGGCATGGCCGAGCGACACGAACAGCGTCTCGTTGAGGCACTCATCACGCAGACGACCGTTGAAGCTCTCGACGTAGCCGTTCTGCTGCGGCTTGCCCGACGCGATGTAGTGCCATTCAACGGTCGCTCCTGCGTCCATCTCAGAATCGCCAGGCTGGTCAGCTCGGTGCCGTTGTCGCTGACGATCATCAGCGGCGGCACGTCTCTAGCCGCGATGACGGCGTCGAGCTCGCGAGCGACACGTGCGCCCTGACAGCGAGGTGTCGACCACCAACGCCAGGCACTCGCGCGTGAAGTCGTCGACCACCGCCAGGATGCGGATGCGCCGGCCGCTGATCAGCGTGTTGCTGACGAAGTCGAGGCTCCAGCGCTGGTTCGGTCCCTGCTGCAGCGTCATCGGCGCTCGGGTGCCCATGGCTCGCTTGCGGCCACGTCGGCGCCTGACCCGAAGGTTCTCCTCGCGGTAAAGCCGCAGCAGCTTCTTGTGGTTCATGACCAGCCCCTCGCGGGCCAGCATGATCCCCAGCCGCCGGTAGCCGAAGCGGCGCCGTTCGGCTGCGATCTCGCGCAGCCGCGACCGCAGGTCGCCATCATCACTACGCCGGGGCGCGTAGCGCACCGACTTCCTGTCCACGCCGAAGATGGTACATGCCCGACGCTCGCTGATGCCGAACAACTGCCGAGCATGCTCGACAGCCTTCCGCTGAGCGGCGGGCTTCACCAGTTTTTCCCCGCCACCTCCTTCAACACGGGGTTGTCGAGCATGGCGTCGGCCAGCAGTCGTTTGAGCCGACCGTTCTCCTCCTCGAGCACCTTCAGCTTGCGCGCCTGCGACACGTCCATGCCGCCGTACTTCGCCTTCCACGCGTACAGCGTCGCGCTGCTGATACCGTGCTTGCGACACACATCGGCGGTCTTCATCCCGCCCTCCTGCTCGCGCAGCACCGCGATGATCTGCTCCTCACTGAACCTGGTCTTCTTCACGTCCGTCTCCTCACGAAGCCGGACTCTAGCTCAAACTGGCAGAGGTTCAGGGGAGCACGTCAGCTCCCGCGCGGCCACCGTGAATCTATGTCCGAATAATGCACAGGGGCCGTTCTGGCCTCTAGATGTTTGGACCGGCACCGGATCCACAAGCCTTCCTGGCGTGGCTCCAGCCGGCCTGTTTCATGCTCAGGCCGAGGCGCCGTCCGACAAACGGAGTGACGCAGCCCTACTGTCAGCAAGAAAGGCCGCATAGGCGTTGGCCAGCCCGTCCTGCAATGCGATCTTCGCTTGCCAACCAAGTGATTGCAGACGCGACGAATCCATCAGCTTGCGCGGGGTGCCATCAGGCTTTTCCCGGTCAAGCTCGATCGCGCCGGCAAAGCCGACTATTTCGCACACCAGTTGCGCCGCTTCCAAAATGGTGACGTCGCTGCCGAAGCCGACATTGACATGTTCGTCGCCTGAATATTGCTGGAGCAGGAACACCGACGCGTCCGCCATGTCGTCGACATGAAGGAACTCGCGTCTGGGCGTGCCGCTGCCCCACAGGGTGATCGCGTCCGCACTCGCTCCCTTCGCCTCATGTGCCTTGCGGATCAGTGCGGGCAGCACATGGCTGCCGTTCAGGTCATAATTGTCACCGGGTCCGTACAGGTTGGTCGGCATGGCGGAGATGTAATCGCGGCCGTGCTGGCGCCGAAACGCCTGGGCAAGCTTGATGCCGGCGATCTTGGCGATCGCATACCATTCGTTAGTCGGCTCAAGCGGGCCGGTCAGCAGCGCATCCTCGGTGATCGGCTGAGGCGCGAACTTGGGATAGATGCAGCTCGATCCCAGAAACAGCAGCCGGTCGACCCCAGCTGCATGTGCGCCCCCGATTACGGAAGTTTCGATCAACAGATTATCGTACAGGAAATCAGCCGGGTAGGACGCATTCGCCAGAATCCCGCCCACCTTTGCCGCAGCAAGCACCACCGCATCGGGCCGATTGTCTACCAGCCAGCGCGCCACGGTCGCACCGTCGCGCAGGTCGACCTGTGCGCGGTCGACGGTCAGCACGGTGCAATCCTCGCGCGCCAGGCGCCGCACGATTGCCGAGCCGACCATGCCGCGGTGCCCCGCGACCCAGATCCGCTTGCCCGCCAGCTGGAACATCAGGCGCCCTTGCCGATCGGCGCGGTCCGCATTGTCTCCAGGTCTGCCTGCACCATCTCGCGGGCGAGGTCGCGCGGGGATGTTTCATGGCTCCAGCCGAGCTGGTCGCGCGCCTTGGACGGATCGCCGATCAAGAGTTCCACCTCCGTGGGGCGGAAATAGCGCGGATCCACCGCGACCCTGAGCTTGCCCGTCTTCTGGCAGTAACCCTTCTCGTCGACACCCTTTCCTTCCCAGCGCAGGGGAATGCCGACATCGGAAAACGCCCAGTCGACAAACGTACGCACGGGCGTCGTCTCGCCGGTAGCGAGCACGTAATCGTCGGGTTCATCGGCCTGCATCATCAGCCACATGCCGCGCACATATTCGCGCGCATGGCCCCAGTCGCGGCGCGCATCGAGGTTGCCGAGGTACAGCATCTCTTGCCGTCCGAGCGAGATCGCAGCCGCGGCGCGGGTAATCTTGCGGGTCACAAAGGTTTCGCCGCGCAGCGGGCTTTCGTGGTTGAACAGGATGCCGTTGGACGCGTGCATTCCATAGGCTTCACGATAGTTGACCACGATCCAGTAGGCGTAGAGCTTCGCCGCGGCATAGGGGCTGCGCGGGTAGAAGGGCGTGGTCTCGCGCTGCGGCACTTCCTGCACCAGGCCGTACAGCTCGGAGGTCGAGGCCTGGTAGAAGCGGGTGGTCTTTTCCCGCCCCAGGATGCGGATTGCCTCCAGCAGCCTCAGCGTGCCGATGCCGTCGGCATTGGCGGTGTATTCGGGCGTTTCGAAACTGACCTGGACATGGCTCTGCGCGGCAAGATTGTAAATCTCGTCCGGCTGCGTTTCCTGCACCAACCGGATCAGGTTGGTGCTGTCGGTCATGTCGCCGTAATGAAGAGAAAATCGCGGATCGGTGACGTGAGGGTCCTCGTAGATATTCTCGATCCGGCCCGTGTTGAACGAGGACGAGCGCCGCTTCAGGCCGTGAACGCGATAACCCTTGTCCAGCAGCAGTTGCGCCAGATAGGCGCCGTCCTGGCCGGTGACGCCGGTAATCAGTGCTGTCTTCTGGGGCATCGTTGCTCCGATTCATCATTCCTGTTGACGGGCACGGCATTCTTGCCCCGCTCCGCTGCGGCTCGCATCGTGCGTTAGTGCCAAGGCTTGGGACAGTAAACGGGGTGTGCGGCCGGCATGGGTTCGCATGGCCTATCCCGCGTGGCCTCGTCGGGGAGGGACTGGTTCAGTCAGCGATTGACCCCGGCCACGGCGCCCATTGCCATAGGCGATCGATCCGCGTGCTGGCGCCGCCTGAAAAAACCAGAGATTGTCGCGGTGTATGTCGTAGCTGGTGCATTCCATCTGATTGAACCGGACAATGCAGCCGCGCGTGTCGTTGAACGCAATGATCATTGCCTGGGGCGGCGCGTTTCCATTGGACATGAACCGGTTCTTCTCGATCACCGCAAGCCGGGCATTGTCGAGCTGGATCAGCTGACCAGTACCGACGCCGTTGAAGACATTGTCATGAATGTGGACGTTTGCCCCTTTGATGACCGCAACACCCGTGCTGCTGAACCGGTTATTCGCAACCTCGGCACCGTCAACGGCCTGAAGGAAGAGCGGGCTTGGGGGAGGCTTTCCTTCTGTCCGGTTTTGCAAAATCCGGCATCCGCTAACTACGCGGGAATTGGACGCGGTGACCAGCGGCCCGATCGCGTCCTCAAACACGTTGTCGGCAACGGTCGTCCGGTCGCCGCCGACAATCTCGACATTGGGTCCCTGGCACCCGATGAAGCGGTTCCGGCTGATCAGGCAGTCCGTGCCCCAGCCGCTCAGCGATACGCCCATCCCGGCGATGGCAGGCGCTTTCCACACCGTGCAGCCGCGCACGATGATGTTGCGATAACCGTATAACTTCCGCTTGTCGTCACCTGCCCGGTGGTTCTGAAGCTCGACTCCCATTCGGCCGGGGGCAAGCCAGCAATCCTCGATCAGCAAGCCATCCAGGCCGATCACGCCGTCCGATCCGACCGGGCTGTTGTCCATCACGAAACTGACGCAATTGTTGTGACATTCGGCTTGATCCCGCATGGTAATCTTCAGCCGGATCAGCCGAATATCCCGCAGGTTGGCGTGGAACGACTGGATCGCTGCACTGCTTGTCCTTGTCTGCTCGATCCACAGGTCCCTGATCTCCAGGCGGGACAGGGTCGGCAGCATGAATGCCGTATCGGACGTGACGAGCCGCGTCCTCCACCCCTGGCCTGTGATCATGATTCCGTCTCGGGCCGGGATGCCCAAGGCACCGGTTCCCGTCAGATCGATGTCCCCAGCGGGCAAGATCATGGATTTACTCAACTCGAGCGCATCCGTGATCGCCTGCCGGTTTGCCGGGGCAAAGCTCCGGCCCAGGCCCGTCCTCAGTCCCAGCGATCGCGGATCAACAACGGCACCGATCCGAAGGCGAAAGAACCTGCCGTCAGCAGCCGCGAACGCGCTTGATCGGTGTTGGCGGATATAGCCGTCGTCAAGCGTATCGTCCTGGATATATTCTGCCGCACCCTCCCCCGACGCGTAATAGCCTTGTGTGCGGACAAGCTTGGTCCCGGGCGGAATGACGGGAGCAGCGATGTCAGCGAACAAGCTGATCGAGGCAAGCTTGTGGTCATGATCCGCAGCGCGGGCGCAGTTGTCTAGGACGGCTATCGTCGCAGCCGCTGCCGTTGCTATCAACTGGCGCCGGGTCACGCCCGGTCTCTGATCGACCATCATTGCTGTTCGGTACGCGCCACAGGCAGTCGCGAGCGCGTAGCGCGATACACCAACCAACCCAGCAGAAAAGAAGACCCGAAAAAGAAGTTAAAGCTTACGAGGCCTACATTAACCAGCAGAACCGTTCCGGTCAGGCAAAGTACCCAGCAATCAAAAATGTCGACAGCAGGTGACCGCAAAACCGACCGGGACAGCTTTGCACAAAAGTAGGCAAGGCATCCGAAGCCGAGCACGCCCATGCGGTAAAGAGCATCAATGAAGGCGTTGTGCGATCCAACCAGGATAAAGCCTGGGCTATCGATATCCTGCAGAGTCACATCCGCTGCCCTGAGGTCATATATAGGTCTGATAGTTTCCGTTCCGAATCCAACGCCGATCCCGTGGCTTTCAAGGAAACGTTGTACGGCATCATGCCAGAAGAACAGCCGGATGCCGGTATTTGGATCCATTATCCAGATCTCATCAGCGAACGGCCATGTCACAGCTATTGCGCCGATCAGGGCTAGAAGAAAGCCAATTGCGATCGGCCTTTTTAGCGAAGGAGCAGTAACAAGCGCGAGCAATGGTAATAGTGCTAGGCGAGACTGGGCTGATCCAGCCGTCAGGATCAGGCAAATCGCGATGAAGATACTCATTGGTTGCGACGAACGAGGCGATTGCAGGCACCAACGGACGAAGATGAATGCGAGAAAAGTCTCCGCATTCACGAACTGGCTCAGCCCGGTACTGGATTCGCTGAAATCCGGATTTGCCGCTGCGTCCGGGTCCATCATGAAAATTCCCAGCAGGCGGGAGAACACGGCCAGCAGGAAGACAAGCTGTTCAAGGCGCAGGAACCAAGGCCGGCCTTCGGCAACCCCTTCGTGGTAGAAGGCGAAGCTTGCCACGGCAAAAGCGAGAAACAGGCCGTAGGCGCATTGCTGAAATACAGCGCTTGGAGAGAAGAGCAGGGTTAAACGCTGATCAAGAATACCGAAATAAGACAATAAGGCGTAAGCCGCCGTAATAACCGCAAAAATCACCAGGGACTGGGCAAGGTAGCGCCGTCCGGCGTGGGTTGCGATGATCGCCAATGGTGCCAAGGCGAGAGCCAGGCCTGGCGCCCCTAGCGGGCGCGAAATCAGAAACAGGCAAGCCCACATGAACGGCAGCAGCAGCAGCAGGGCCTGAGCGTCGTGGTTGGCGTCCAAGCGGCGCGATCCGTCAACCGCTGTGGTCATCGTGCGTCCGTCCGCCATGGTGGTCTGCTTCAATGCCATCTGTCTTGCCGAACTCACACGCTGCGGTCACGTATCGGCCGCGTCCGGTGACGCCTACTCGCCAAATCGCGCGCCTTCAAATCACACAGCCTTGTTCCGGTGTGAGCACTGCGTTGAATCACCCGCGATAAATGGTAAAAGCGGCCCTCCGGTCGGCCTTGGCGATGCGATGTTCAGCACCATAAAAATCATCATCTTCTGGTCAGTGCTGATCTTCGGATACTGGCGATTCAGGCCGGCTCGTTTTCGCCGGTGAACAGGGCAGGGGCGGCCAGTCGAGCGTAGGCTTCCGCATATTCGCCCGCCATCCGGTCAAGACCGAACCTCTCGGTGATCAGCCGTCGCGTCGCGGCATCAAGGAAGCTACCCGGCACCTGAATGGCATCGGCAAGCAACCGCGCCAGTGCCGGCACATCTTCCACACCTGCCAATCCACCATAATGGTCCGGAAAAATGTCTCGCAGGCCGGGCGCCTGGAAACCGATCACGGGAAGGCCCGCCATGGCCGCTTCTACTGCGACCAGGGTCAGCCCCTCAAACCGAGATGGCATGAGCAACGTGTCATAATTGCCGAGCACCGCGGCGAGTCCCGGCGCCGGCGGAATCATGCGAACTGACTCATCCCCGTGAAAGGCAGCCCTGATCGTCTGCTCGAGCGAACCGGTGCCCATGACGGTCAGTTCGGCCGGCTTGGCAGTCAGAGCTCGTGTTGCTTCCCAGATTTCGGGAAGCAGGTCCGCACCTTTTTGCTGCTCGAGCCGTCCGGCAAACAGGATCCGGCACGTCGATCCCCTCCGTTCCCCTCCGCCCTGGTCCTGTGGCGGCCTGACACCGTTCAGGATGATCTCGACGCCACCGGCCGGCGTCGGTGGCAGGCCTGCCGCGGTTCTGAGTTCCACCAGTCCATCGGCAGCCTTGTCGGAAACGGCTGCCGCGTGACGATCACCCAGACGGCGCTCGACCCAATATCCGATCCGACGCCATTCCGGCCACAGCCGCACATTGTGTACGGTGCGCAGCACAGGCGTTGCGCGGACCTGCGAAGACACCTGCGATGCCACCGCCCAGCAGGCTTCCGGCAACTCCGTATGCAGATGAACAAGGTCGGGCCTGGTTGATCGTACCACGCCCGCCAGCCGAAGACCCGCCTGCAAGAGCCCACCGCGTTTGAACGGCAATGCAGTGCCTTCATGCCGGATCGCGCCGATGGCATCGAGCCGTGTGACCATGCTGCGTGACACCGGCCCGTCACCAGCCCGCATAACGGCGAACACCGATGGTTCGATCCGGTCGCGAAGCTCCTCGGCAAGCGATATTGCGACGGATTCCGCGCCGCCCAGATCAAGATGGGTAATGACCTGAAGGACGCGCATGGACTTCACACCATCGATGTCAAGGTGATCTGCCATAAGGACCTTAAAAGCCGCCTGATGCGCCGCGTAGCGCCTGCAACCACAGATGGCGACCCGGCTTGTGAGAGATATCAAGCTCCCGATCAATCAGGCCGGGATCGAGACAGATCCGCCATGCCCGGTTCAGCTCATCGGCATGATAGCCGATCAGCCATGGCGAAATATGCTTCCACCATGTCGGCAAAACTTTCCCGGCAAGGTCCTGCTGCATTTGATATTCCGTTCTCAGGAAGCCCAACAGAGTTTCCGGTTTGAGAGACTCATTCTCAGCAATGCGAATAGAAACAAGAATGGTGTGTAGTTGAGCTAAGCGAAAGTGAGCACAAAACCGCGCGTAGAAGAAGTAGTCGCATGAAGGGTACTCCTCCGCGTAAAAGCCGCCAATATCCCGAAAATGAGAGGTTCTAGCTAGGAATCCAACCAGATTACCTGCCGGATTTCCCCAGAACATCTGTTTGAGATGAAGGGGACGGATTGAGACATGGCCGAACATCATACGTTCGATCACTTTTCGCCCTTTTCGCATCAGGCTGATCGGTTCAGGTGCGGTTTGCGCTACTTGCCGCTGATCTAGGGTTCGCTTGCGGCACACTATCCCGTCAGCCTTCCCGGCCATCAATAGCGGCAAGATCGTGCTACTGAACTTGGGATCGAGCAGGTCGTCATCGTGTAAAATGGTCAACCACTCACCCCGCGCGTGCGTGACGCATCGGTTTACGCTGCCATACATGCCGATGTTATTGTCATTGATGAAATAGCGGATCGGCGCTGTAACAAGGTCCGGGGCCGCTGCCATCAAAGCCTCGGCACCACCCGAATTCGCATCATTGTCGACAATCAGGATTTCGACCGGACCGATGCTTGCTTGGTCCACGGCACTGCGTACGGCCTCGACCAGCAGCGGGAGGCGCTTGTAGGTGTTGATGCCGATGGTGAGCAGGGGTAGGGCCGGGGCCGTATCCCACACCAGTTGCGCCGACACCTCCTCATTGTCATTCAGAGCGTTGCGCGTCGACGTAACGCTTGTGGCACTGACAGGCGGTGATTTAGTTTCCAGGCGCATCACAAGCCTCCCATCGCACCCGAAACCAGCGCTAGGAGCCATTTGCGATCCTTGACGATCCGTACGCCTGATACGTCCTGCAGTTCGGCATCATCAATGGAGGCATTGAACATCTGCTTTAGAACCGCACGATGCCGCGCCACGATCAGGCCTGAAAAGGCCTTTTCCCACCATTGCGGTACGACAGTGCCGGCCATGGCGCGACGAATATCCTGGTTACGCTCAACAAAGCCGAGCAGCACCTCCGGCCGGGCCGATTCATTCTCTTCCAGCCGCACCTCGGCCAGGAAGTCGCGTACCTCGACAAAGCATTTCGTCATGGCGAAGCGCAGCATCATCAGGTGGTCTGCCGAGGGATAATCGTTCGGATCATATCCGCCGAGAGCAATGAGGTCGCTCTTGCGCGCGATCATGCCGACCGTGTTGCCGACCAGCGATCCCCAGAAGAACTTGTCTGCCGTCAGGCGGCGGTACGGCCGGCCATGGAACCGATATTCGAGCCATGCGCGCCGGAGCAGCCCCTTTCCCGCACCACCGCTTTCCGCTTGGCTTGCCGGCATCTTTGAGCCGAACATGCGCTTGCGGCAGATCGCGCCATCAATATCCGGATGCGCGTCGAGCACCGCGTACATGCCAGCGCAGAAACCGGGCAGTAGCCGGTCGTCGTCGTTGAGTAGCGTGTGCCATGTCCCGCGCCCAAGCTCGATGCAGCGATTCCAGTTTCCGAACATGCCGATATTCTCGGCATTAACGAAGTAGCGGAACGCAGCGTCCCGCAATGCCGGAATCCTCTCCACGAGCCGTGCCGGCCCATCCGATGCGGGCTCGTTGTCGACCACGATGATCTCCACCGGCCGATCGAATTCCTGATCTAGCGCGCTCTGCACTGCCTCACAGAGCAGGTCGAAGCGACGGAAAGTCGGGATCGTGATGCTGATAAGCGGTTCGGGCGATGATCGACCTTCGAAAGCCAGGGTCGAAGGCACGTGCGACCAGTCAGTAAGGCTGTTGCGTCCCGAAAGCGATACCGACTTCATTTCAAAATCCGGACCTGCAGGCGGAGGAAAGTCGGGCAGGGGGCACGGCGTTGTCGGCGGGCCCGCCATCGGCGCACGCATTGCGGCGTCCCGGTTCGTTATCAAAAACCACCCAACAGCACCTTGCCAAGCAGATAAAGGCGTCGACGAGGTTTCGGCAAAGCCTGACCAATAGCCCGTTCGACATCGCAAGCATCGACATCCGTATGCCAGTATCGGTTCCAGGCTGCGATCTCGCATGCCGCGGACAAGCCGGACAGTCGCGCCCACCACCTCGGAACATCCCGTCCTGCCATTTGCTGCTGTAGATTCCAGCCGGCGACTACGAAGCCGCGGATCACGTCCGGTCCCATCGTCTCGTTCACTGCCATCCGGAATGAGGCCAGCACCTGCTTGTGCTGCGCCAAACGGAAACGGGCCGCAAAACGGGCAAAGAAGAAATGGTCCCCTGAAGGATAATCTTCTTGCCGATAGCCACCGGCGTCGATCGCAGCGCTCTTGCGGCAGATGAAGCCGGTCGGGTTTCCGAGTGTGCTGGCCCAGAACAGCTTGCGTGCATCCACAATCCGATAATCGGAGAAACCGAAATTTGTCATGTCCCTTGCCAATCGCAACGCTTTTTGTGCCGCGCCGGGAGGGGGGGGCTTGCCCTGCGCGCGCTGGTCAAGGTTCCGCTTGCGGCAGGCGATGCCGTCGATCTTGGGGCGCCACGCGATAGTGGACATCAGGACATCAGCGAAATCGGGATCGAGCAGATCGTCGTCGTGCAGCATCGAATGCCACTCTCCGCGGCCCAGTTCGATGCACCGGTTCCAGTTGCCGAACATGCCGAGATTTTCGGCGTTGATGTAATAGCGGAATGCGATGTCCCGAATGGCGGGCATGCGCTCCAGCAGTCGTTCCGCGTTGGTTGACTGGGGGTCGTTGTCCACCACGACAATTTCGACGGGCCCGCTGGAGCAGCGCTGCACAATGGCGCTGGCGACCGCTTCGCACAGGAGGTCGAAGCGCCGGAAGGTCGGGATCACGATTGACAGGACAGGGAGCTCCGCTCCGCCTGTTTCAAACGCCAGACGGCTTGGTGCATGCGCCCATGTGGCAAACGGATCAGTAGCCACGCAGAATCGCCCGCAGGAACGTCATCACGCGACGGTGGTCACGCGGCAAGGACAGGCAGAGTTCGCGGCTGACATCCTCTCGGCTCACGCGCTGGTTCAAGCCGTCAGTGGCATCAACGCGGTAGATTTCGATCAGGTAAGGCGACATTTTTGCCCACCATCGCGGCAGAACCGTTCCGGCGAGCATCAGGTGCATACGGCGCCCGTTCTGGAAAAATCCCTTCCAGATCCCGGGCTTCATCGACTCGTTCACCGCAATCCTGATACTCGCCAGGACGGCACGGTGCTGGGCGAAGTGCAGCCGCAATGCGAGCCTGACCTGAAGGTACCAGTCCGCAGTCGGATACTCTTCCGGCTGATATCCGCCGAGCTGCAGCAGATCGCCCTTGCGGGCAATCATCCCCACCGTGTTGCCGAGCGTGCCGCCCCAGAACAAGAGCCGCGGATGAATCTGGCGCGCGGACCTGCCCCAGAACCGCGCCTCCAGCCATGCCTGCTGCAGCAACCGGTGCAATGTGCCGGCCGGAGCCGTGGGCCTGCCCGGGCGCTCGTCCAGCGTGCGTTTCCGGCAGATCAGCGCATCGATGTCCGGCTTGCGATCGAGCACCCGAAACATGCTGCTGACGAAATTGTTGTCAAGAAGGTCATCGTCGTTGAGCAACGTATGCCATTCGGCTTGCCCCAGTTCGATGCAGCGGTTCCAGTTGCCGAACATCCCGATATTCTGCGCGTTGACATAATATCGAAAGTCGATGCTGGCAATTTCCGGGATGGCGTCCAGCAGGTGTTCGGCATTGTCGCTGTCCGGATCGTTGTCGACCACGATGACCTCGAACGGGCGCTTGAAATCCTGGACCATCGCGCTGCGGACCGCTTCGCAAAGCAGGTCGAAACGACGAAAGGCCGGAATAGCGATCGTGAGCACGGGCTCGCCATGTGTGGCCCTCGGACTATGATATGCCAGCCGGGACGGCACATGTTTCCATTCTTCGAAGGCATCGGCTGGAGCGAGGAAAGTCATCGATGCGTTTCCCTGTAGACCATCAATGGCCATCGCCAGTTGTTATAGGCCAGCTGGACTAGGCCCTGGCAGGCGATCACACCTGCGATGCCGGCTCCGAGCGATGCGGCGACCGCCGAGGTCGTTACGACCCCTATCCCGGACACGATAGATGGCAGCATGAAGGGCACTCGATTGCCAGAAGCAATCACGGCCGCGCTGATCGTGTGCAGGCCTTCAAGCATAAGAACAAAGGAAAACAGGACCAAAGCGCCTGCTGGCAGCAATTGGACGCGGCTTCCAATGGCGTCGAGAAGCGGGCGACCAGCCACGATCAGCAACAATGTTCCGCAGACAAAGACCAGCAAGAAGAAGGTGCTCATCCCCAAGGTCATGCGCCAGATCCGCGTCTGGTCTCCTGCCACATAGGCCTTGACGACCTGTGGCAGCGCAAAGCTCAGTGGTAGCTGTCCCACTGCCAGCAGGGCGGACAGAAGTTGCAGCGTGATGCCGTAGCTCGCGGCGGCCGACAGCCCGACAAAGCTGGCCACCACAAACAGGTTGGCACGCAGGATCAGGAAGCCGGCGACCGCAGCTACGCCCAGACGGCCGGCATTGGGCCACAAGAGCCGGAGCATATCGCGCGTCTTGTTGCGGTCCGGCGTGGCGCCGTCTTTCAGAAGCGGCCGCAGGAAGGTGATCCCGGTCAGGCGTCCGGCCAGGATCGCCACAAGCTGAGCCGCAGCGAGCCCGACAATGCCGCCACCCAGCAGCAGCACCACGGCTCCTGCGGCGCTGAACCCGAGACGCACGATTATAAGCAAGATGAAATTCTGCTCGGTCCGGCCGGTGCCGATCAGCGCTGCCGATATCCAGTTGAAATAGATATCGAGTCCTATGCTCGCCACGAACAGGACCCAGGCCGCGGAGGTCGGAGCCATGGCAAGCCCATCGCGCGCCGCCATATGGGCCACATACGCCCAGCCGGCCGTCAATAGCAGTAGCACTGCGAGTGTACTTGCGGCCGCGTAAAGACGCCTTGCAGACGCAACAAGGTCTGCGAAAAGCTGCTGGTTCGGTTCGCGCCCTTCGCACGGCTCCGCTTCCACCCCGTGCTTCTGGAGGTTGCTTGCCCCCGCCCAGGCCAGTGCGAAGCTGCGGGAGAAGGTGCCCTGAAAGCCGAAATCGATCATGAGGGCCAACCCCTGCACCGTCAGGAACAGGTACCACATGCCGACGCTGCTGCTGCTAAGGTGCGAGGTGATCAGCGGCAGGAGCAGGATGCCAGCGGAATATTGCAGCGCTTGCGCCAGCAGTCCCGTGGCCAGCACACGCATCCTTGCGGCGCCGGGAAGGCGCCTCAGGCGCGCGGAAGGGGATGTCACCCGAACAACCCTCGCGCTACGGCCATGCCGCTCAGCATGGATTGGTTGCTCCACAGATAATCCCATTCGCCGAAGCGACCTGCGGAGCCGATACCCTGTTCGCGAACCCAGCGGAGCACAAGATCGCGCCGTTTCTCCATGCCGAGGTCGAATACGACATTGCCATAGGGCAAGCGGCGATGGTCAAGAACGACAATGTCCTCTGGCTTGGCAAGGCCCATATTCTCGAGAGCCTTGACCGTATTCGCCTTCATCTCTTCACCCGTCATCGTTTGGGGCCGGCGAGGAGAGGAATAGATCTCGAACTGAAGCGAGCTGCACCCTTCGGGTACGTTGTCCGGGGACTTCCAATCGGGCGAATAGGCGCGTGCGGCCGCAATGTCTGTGTCGTAGATGTAGAACCACAAGGCCGGGGAAACACGGGGGCGGTTGAAGCCGACCGAGATGAGATCAACCGACGTTGCGAACAGCGTTGCAGCCGCGTCAAGTACGTCGTCGGGCACATCGGCCACCATTTCAATCAGTCTGGGTAGCGGCAGGGTGGAGATCAGTTGCTCATACTGCACGGCCGACCCGTCGGCAAAGGTGACCATTCGTTCCGCAAGATCGATCGCGCTTGCCGCCTTGCCGTAGCGAATATCCGCGTCGTTGATCAGAGGGTCGATGAAGGCGCGATATCCTCCCTGCTTGGGATAGCGCATTTCCTTTACGTAATAGCGGTTCGGCACGTCATCGCTGAGTGCGCCCTCCAGCACTTCCCGCATGTCCGCTTTGCGCATCCGCTGCCCGATCCAGGCCGTGCCCAGCTCGCGCGCAGGCAGCGCCCAGTATTTCTCAGTATAGACCAGCGGCCAACGCGAGGCGATCGGCCCGCCATATTGCTGGACCAGCCAATCCTCGTAATTGCGAATCTCGCCCGCCGGTGCTTCTGCAAGGCCTGCGATAAGGTCGACCTTGTCGGCCGCGGGCAGCGGACTCATGTTGGTCTGCACCGGATGCTTCAGCCAGTAACCGGCGTCCCAGCACAGCGATTCCGGATTATGAGTATGGTAGGGTGCGCGATCGAACACTTCGCGCACCTCCGGTTCGGTTGCGAAGGACAGGTGAACGGCACTATCGAAACGGAAGCCGTCGATCCTGAAATTGTCGAGCAGGCCACCAGCGCTGGTGCGCGCCTCGAAAATGGTTGCGGAGGCACCGCTCAGCCGCGCCTGATGCGCCGCGCCGAGGCCGGCGACGCCCGCCCCCAGAATGACGTTGGTGATGCGCTCGGTGCTCACGTGCGTCCCTTCAATGTGCTCCAGGCAGGCGAACGCCGTAGCCCGGCGACATAGGCATCCACCGCGTCGGCCCAGTCGGGCATGATGTCGAGCCCCAGCAGCCCGAGCCGGAAGTTGATCGCAACTTCATTCGGTGACACGGGGGCGGGCCGCTGGAAGGGAGCGGTGCTGGGGTCCACAGCACACGGCAGGCCTGCGGCTTCGACGATGCGGCTCACATAGTCGTACCGGCTTGCGCTGCCTTGTGAAACGGCGTTGACTGTACCGCGATAGCCGGCGCGGACGATGTGAAGTACCTGGCGCGCCAAGTCGTCGACCAATGTCGGGTTGCCGCGCTGGGTCGCGTCGCTGGTCATGCGGTGGCTTGAGACCGCCTCGACCATCCGCTTCCACACAAAATTCTTGGGCGAATCCGGAGCTCCGCCGAACAGCCAGCCGGTTCGCACGACAAGATGCTCGGCCCCCGACTCTCGAAGCGCTACCTCGCCTGCCAGCTTGGAGCGGTGATGAATGGTGGTCGGTTGCAGTGCATCCTCTTCCCCATAAGCCCCATCCTTCCACGCGCCGTAGCAACCGGTGCTGGATATGTGGACGACGGGCACTCCGGCGCGACGACAGGCAGTACCGATCAGGCCGGGAAGCAGGCCGTTGATCGTGAAGGCAGGGCCAGGATCGGCCTCTGCCGCGTCGACGTTTGTATGCGCCGCGCAGTTGACGACCAACCCCGCGCCTGCGCTGGCGATGAAGCGGTACAAGGCGGCAATGTCAGCAACATCAAGGTCCGTCCGAGAGGCGGTCAGGGCATCGCTGCCGAGCAGGCGAACAAATGCCTGGCCGAGCATTCCGCCCGCGCCAAGAACAAGCGTATTAGCCATAGCTTAACGCTCCCAATTCCAAGGAATATTCTCGAGCGGACTATTATCGGCTTCCTCACGCCGATGCTCAATGCTGGCAAAGTTGAGGACGAGGTTCAGTCCTTCGCCCCGCCCGGCAAACGCCATCCACAGCCCGGGCGGCACGGTCAGCCGCTGATAACTTTCGTCGGATACGGGTGACAAGGTAATACTGCGAAACGCTCCGTGCTTGCCCGGTTCACCATCGAAAAGGACAAACTCCACCGCGCCGGAGGGTACGACCAAATTCATGGTCATCTCGCGGTGGCACTTCCAGCCTTTCACCGCACCGGTGTCGACGGTGGTGAAGTAAGCCTCGCCAAAGCCGGCATATCCCTGTGCACTCGCCTTGATTGCATGGAATACATCGCCCCGAGGAACCGGTATACGACGAAGTGGCGTGAGCAGGATGTCCATACGGCCTCCCTTCCGAAGGGCTCAGCCTTGCGTCCAGATCCGCTGACGCTGGGCCGCTATCGTTTCATACGACCTGATCTGCTCGGCAGTCACTGCGAAGACGTCCTGTCGCTCGCGCAGCACGCGGCGATACCAGCCACCGGTCAGCTCCACGCATTCTTGATAATTGAGGGTCGGCTGCCACTTGAGGTCGAACAGCGCCTTGTCGCAGCTTAGCTTCAGCAGCCCCGCCTCGTGGAACGGAATATCGGCGGTAATCTCATAACCTTTGTTGTCGCCCTGCCCGCCGCTCCATTCGGTAGCCAGATCGCCGATCAACTCGACCACCGTTCGGTTCTGCTCGGCCATGGGACCGAAATTGTAGCTCTCGCCGTGCAGGTCGTTGGACGCGATCATGCGTGCCCCGAGCGTCAAATAGCCGCTCAGCGGTTCCAGCACATGCTGCCAGGGACGGGTCGCGCGCGGGCTGCGAATCTCAACAGGATTACCGGCCTGCCAAGCCTTGATGCAATCCACGACAATGCGGTCGGCTGCCCAGTCACCACCACCGATGACGTTCCCCGCGCGCGTGGTCGCCAGCCGTACCGGGCCTTCATTCGAAGCAAAGAACGAGTGGTGATAGGCGTGAAAGATCAGCTCGGCCGCACCCTTGGAGGCGCTATAGACGTCCTTTCCGCCCAAACGGTCGGTTTCACGATAGCCATAAACCCATTCGACATTCTCATAGCATTTGTCGCTAGTGATGATCACGCCGACACAGGGCCAGTCCACCGAGCGCAGGGCCTCCAGCACCGTGCCGGTTCCCATCACGTTGGTCGAAATGGTGTCGAGTGGATCCCGGTATGATGTCGACACGATCGCCTGCGCGGCGAGGTGGAAGACCACGTCCGGGCGGAAGCTTTGCAGGACTTCCGAGAAGCGTTGAAGGTTTCGCACATCGCCGACCTCGTGCAGGATGCGGCCCGACAGCCCGGCCAGCTCAAACAAAGACGGCTGCGTTGGCACGCCATTGGAGTAGCCGCACACTTCGGCGCCAAGGTCGAGCAGCCAATTGACCATCCAGCTTCCCTTGAAACCCGTATGCCCCGTCACGAGCACGCGGCGGTTGGCATACATTCCGGCGAACAGGTCCATGGGAAAAGCCTCGAATGAAGAATGGCCCGGCGTTATGATCCGGGGAGGGGCGGAAATCAGTTCGGTCCGGTCATGGACGTCTTACACAGGCGACCTGTGTCGGGCCGGCAGGTCAGCTCCAAGCCTTCCAGGGTGCCCTGCCACTTTCCCAAAGGCCGACCAAGTGCTGCTTGTCCCGTAGCGTGTCCATCGGCTGCCAGAAACCGCGGTGCTCATAGGCCATCAGCTCACCTTCATGGGCCAGGTTGCGTAGCGGCTCCTGCTCCCAGGTGGTGTCATCGCCTTCGATATAATCGATGACCTTGGGCGAGAGCACAAAAAAACCGCCATTGATCATTCCGCCGTCGCCCTGCGGCTTTTCAAGAAAGTGGGTGACTGAGCCGTTCTCGATCTGGAGCGCGCCGAAACGGCCCGGCGGATAGGTTGCCGTGAGCGTCGCGAGCTTGCCGTGCTGGCGGTGGAAGGCGATAGATGCGGCCACATCAATATCGCCAACACCATCGCCGTAGGTGAAGAGGAACATCTCCTCGTCTTTCACATGATCGGCCACCCGACGCAGCCGGCCACCAGTCATGGAATTGTCGCCGGTATCAACCAGCGTTACCCTCCAGGGCTCAGCGCGATGACGATGGACCTGCATGCTGTTGTCGCCGAGGTCGAAAGTCACGTCTGCCATGTGTAAGAAATAGTTGGCGAAATATTCCTTGATCACATGGCCTTTATAGCCACAGCAGACCACAAAATCGTTGATTCCGTGGGCCGAGTAAATCTTCATGATGTGCCACAGGATCGGCCGCCCGCCAATCTCTATCATCGGCTTGGGCCGGACCGACGTTTCTTCGCTAAACCGGGTCCCGAGACCGCCTGCAAGGATGACAGCTTTCATGGAAACGGGCGCTTAAGAGCGAGCCAGCGGGCGGTCAAGCGAGGCCCGCTTTCTTGTTGCTGAACAAACGGTGCTGTACGCGGCGCGTGAGGGGGCTGCACTACCTCGCTTGTGCAGCCTTCCTGACTGGGATGCGTATGGGCCTCCTGGTCATGTGCCCTCGTTTATGGCCTGCGGTACGGTTGGGCCTGCGTTGCGCTACCGAACGTAAGGATGGGCAGTAGTTCAGGCCTATCAAGGCGGCTACCCCGCCTGCTGTGAAAGCGGGTGGTTCCCAATCATGCCGCGGTTGGCCGGCAACGTTTGCTTACCATTCAGCAGAAATGCGGCAACTGGCATTTTCTCCACGAGGAGAACATGCACAAGATAAGACACTACCAGCGTTGTGACGATGACCAGCGCTGCCCTAAGCTCAACGACCAGATCAGTCCGAGCAGCCACGCTAATGGCGAGCGTAATCAACCCGCCGTGTAAGATGTACATGGTGTAAGAAGCTCTTGAGACCGTCACGACAGCCTCAGGCGAGGCCTTCAACCTTGAAGACCAAGCCAGAATAAGAGAGCAGCATGGAAGAGATATGCAGGACTTTATTGAAAGAAGAGCGATAAAAAGCAGGCTTCCCGCAGGAGTATATAGTGGATACACTAAGAAGGACTGCCCTCTGTAAAGTGCATAGGTGGCAATAATGCCAACCGAAACCATAAATAGCGACAGTACCCTGCTCTCAATAAATAGCCGGGAAACAGACGCAAAACGACAAGAAAGGAAGCCAATGGCAAAGTGTATGCCATAATAGGGCGCTTGACCAAAAGTATAGAAAAAATCATGAAACAATCGGGAAGTAAATCGCACGTCATGGGCGTGAGATGTAGAAAAGGAAATACCCATCTCGCGCATGATCAGTGCAAGAAGCCCTAATATGGAAACAATTGTGAAAACAGAAAATCGTGCGTAGCTGTGCGTCAGTAGAAACGTTGCCCTGGTGTGACAAGCTCTGAGCTGACTGGAGGTCAGGGTCTCAAGCAAGAGGACGACAGCCACCGTGCATGTGCAACATGCGAACAGGGCAGGAAGAAACCAATAAAACCCAACATTGTACTGATGACGCGCTGGAATGCCGGATACGAAACTTGCCAGCCATTCACAGCCAGGAGAGATTATGAGAACGCCAGAGACAAATGGAACCAGCAAGGTGCAGGACCTTTCAAGCAGCCATTGACCGGGCTCCTTTCTCTGCAGCATCTTGGCGGACAACAGTCCAGATACCATGAAGAACGCTTCCATTCGGAAGTTGTTCGAAATCAGGCTGAAGGATTGCAGCCAAAAACCACTTTCGCTCCCGTACTGAGTAAAGGCTGCGCCGTGAAGTACGACCCCCAGCACCATCATGCCGGCACGGCATACATCGAGCCCTGGCATACGGCCGTTAGGAACTAAATGGCTCATTCCTGGTGCAACTCCCTCGACGGAGCAGATGTTGACGGTGTTGCCATAGGCAACTGGGGCAGCAGGCTGGGTTATGCAACTGCTGATATAAATATATGTTAAGTCGGGTTCTGGGCGGCCTGAAGCGTTCAGGACTCATGCAGGGCGTGTAATCGGTTCGATCTTATTGCCGGCTGACGACGGGTTGCGTCGAGACGCGCCGTGAGATGCGGGTCGATGTGGCATTGCTGAAGGTCGGCTGTCGTGGCGGGCCCGCGACGGAGCGGATTGGGATGGCAGCAGGATTGGAACAATCATCCAGCAAACTGTTTGATAATGTCCTTTTTATCATCGTGGTGCTCGTGGTCGGAAAAGCTGAGCTGGTGTCGTGCTACCGAGATCGCCGGAGTCGCTTCAAATTGAATCCCGAAAGCGGCTATGATCGGCGGACGGGCAGCGATGAACCGAACCCAGTCCGCCGGACTTGCTTCAGCCATTCAGGGCCGACAAGCCGGATCGATAATATAGGTTATGTTAAATAAGCCTTTGCGGCTGGGGATACGCACGTCGTCTGTGGCCTGCCGGCGCTTCATGTCAGACTTCAAGGTGGCGGAGCAGCGCGCGCCTGAGTGCATCATCATCGCCCAGCACGAGCCATGAAGCGGCATAATCATCTGAATGGCGGCGCCATGCCGCATAAATGTCATCCGACGAGGCGATTATCCCGTCTGCGGCGAGTGCGGCTGCCAATCTGGCGACATCGTCTTCGGTGTCCAAGCGGTGCGCTAGTTCGATGTCATCCTTCTTAAGGCGGGCTTGTCTGATCAGCGCTGGTGTGACGCCCTCTCCAGGGAAATCATGATCTCCAGTCCCACCCAATCGTCCGCCTGCACGGGATTGCAGCTTTGCTGTTTCCTCCAGGCCGGTCAGGCGCGTATATTCCTCGACGGGCATAATGACATCAGCGCCTATTGTCCCGCTCAATGGCGATTGAGCGCTCGCTCGCGAGGTCCAGGCACAGTTTAACCTGTTCGGGCGTTTTGGGAAATGGAACGTGGCGGATGCCAAGGTTCACGTGACTTCCAATCGGCCAGCTCCAACCCCAAGGTAACTTCCCACTCGGCGGGAGCAACCCCGCTGACTCATCTAAACCGACCGGGACCAGCTTGGGCGATCCGTCAACAGCCCACAACGTACCCGAAAGCACTGATTGCTAACTCATCGGAGCGTTTCGATCTGCGCCGATCGGGATTGCCGGACAGGATTATTCTCATATCACAGCGGCTTGGGCATTTTCCCGTTTCAAACGGCAATAGTGAATTCGTGCGTTTGGGTGCGCTTTCTACCGCCGGTCAAGTCGATCTTGGCCCGGACCGATATGCGACAAGATGACGCTGCATCAATAGATGACAGGCATGGGGCTGGGAGTTGCTCGAACCAACTCGCCGCGCGCGAACGCCTCTGCCCGCTGCAGTGGATAGGTCCTGCCGGCCGCCTTGGCGGACGCGGTGAGCCGCTCGCGTGCTGCTTTCGGCCAAGCCGGCCGTTTGACCAGAAGATCGAGCAGATCGACGTCGCTCAGCCGGGCGACCATCCACTCCATCGAGCCCCGCCATTGCTGAAAACGTTGTATGATCGGATCGCCCGACAATTGAAGATCGACCGATAGCAGGGCACAGATATTGCCATCACCAATAACGGACAGGACTGCAGCAAGCATGATCCGTCGCCAGCGCGGGTCCAGCGCGGCCAGTTTGTTGCCAATGCCGGGGAGCCGCTCCAGCCGCTCGCGGTCAACGATATCAAAGGCCTCGACCAGCGGTCGTGAATGGTAGCCACCTTCAGCTGCAAGCGCGTTGGCGACATGCTGGACCATGGCAATCAGCGCCTTTCCGCTCAGACGAGAAAAGCCGGGCCGAGGACCTGGAGAACTGGGCACCAGAGAGCTGGTGACCGGCTGCTCGCGATAGCGCCGGAGCAGTGCGTAGAATTGTGACCTGCCCAAGCCGAGTTCGTCGAGTGCATCCCCGATCTCGAGTTCGCTGAGGCGGAGGAGGCCGGCATGGATGGGTCGAGCCTTGTCACGTGATCTGCGGGACCGTGTGGTTGCCGGTGTGGACGGTGGTCTGTCGTGTCGGGCGGCGGCCGAGCGGTTCGGGGTGAGCGCCGCGAGCGCGATCCGCTGGCGGCAGTTAGCTGTCCAGCATGGCACGCCTGCCGCCAAGCCGCAGGGTGGTGACCGTCGGTCGGCGAAGATCGAGGACCATGCAGCCCTCATCTATTCCGCAGTCGAACGGCAATTCGACATCACGCTGGAGGAGTTGCGCACGATGCTCGCGGGGCACGGGGTCAGTGCCAGATCGCGACATTGTGGCGGTTTTTGCGCGTCACCGGATCACGCGCAAAAAGACGGCCCATGCGAGCGAACAGGACCGGCCCGACATCGTAGAGCGGCGCTGGGCCTGGTTCGAGGGCCAGCTCAACCTCAATCCCGAGCGCCTGGTGTTCATCGACGAGACCTGGGCATCGACCAACATGGCCCGTCGCCATGGACGCTGCCGTCGTGGCGAGCGGTTGCGTGCTGGCGTGCCGCATGGGCATTGGAAGACGACAACCTTCGTCGCCGGGCGCCGCACCGGCATGGTGGCGCCGATGGTGCTCGACGGGCCGATCAATCGCGACGCGTTCCACGCCTATGTCGACCAGGTGCTCGTCCCAGAGCTGAACCCGGAGACGTCGTGATCATGGACAACCTGTCGAGCCACAAGGCTCCCGCCGTGCGAGAAATGATCGAGGCCGCCGATGCCAGCCTCCTCTACCTCCCGCCGTACAGCCCCGACTTCAACCCCATCGAGCAGGCCTTCTCCAAGCTGAAGGCCATCTGCGCAAAGCCGCCGAGCGCACCAGCCACGGCCTGTGGAACGCCATCGGTCGCATCCTCGACCTCTACTCGCCTACCGAGTGCGCCAACTACTTCGCCAACGCAGGATACGATGCAGACCGATCGAAAACCTCTCTAAGCGGGGTGCGGCTTCGAGGTCGCAATGATCGTCAGGCGGGCCGCATCGGTGCCTACTCAGGTCGAAGAGGCTACGGCCTCGGGGCAGGGTCGGGCTGTCACCATGTGAAGGCGACAGCGCTACATCCCCGTAAAATCGAAAGCGATCGTCGAGTAGAAAAGCAGGTCGGCCATCAAACCCGCAGCATCGCTTAATCTTATTGTCCGCTGTCCCGAAAAGCGCGCTGGAACTGATCGCGTAGTGGTTTGGTGATGTAGCTCAGCATCGAGCGGCTGCCGGTGTGAATAAATACCTCAGCGGGCATCCCAGGCACTGCCCTGAAGCCGCCCAGGCGGGTAAGCTGTTTGGCGTTGAATGCCACGCGTGCGGGGAAGAAGGCGCGCCGTGTTTCCGGATCCAGGGTACGATCCGCGGCGATCTCTACGACCTTGCCGTCTACTTCGGGCGATGCCGGTCCACTATAGGCCGTGAAGCGCACCCGCGCCTTCTGCCCTGCCGCGATCTGGTCGATATCGGTCGGGCTCAGCATTACCTCGATGACCTTGTTGTCAGCGTCGGGCACGATTTCCATGATCGTTTCCGCCGGCTTCACCACGTCGCCGGTTGCCGTGAAGGCAAGCTTGTCCACGATCCCGGCATAAGGCGCGCGGACCAGCGTTCGGCTCTGCATGTCGCCCGCCGATATGCTTCTGGCTTGTTGCTGATTGAGCGTGGCGTTGATCTGCGCGAGTTGGGTCCCTGCCTCGGAGCGGCGGGTCTGGTCGAGCTGGAGTAGCTGCTCGCGCGTTTCGCTGATCCTGGCCTCGGTTTGAGCGATCTGAGTATCGAGGGAAGCAATCTGACCCTTGAGATCGACCGCCTGTCGTTCCAGTTGGTTCTTCCGGTTAAGCGTCACCAAGCCCCTGTCGTAAAGGGAGCTGATGCCCTCGCGCTCTGGCCTGATCAGCGCGATCTGCTCATTGCTCGCGGCAATTTGGGAGCGGAAGCCGGCAATCTGCTGCTGATATTGTATGGTCCGGGCGGAGAGCTGTGCGGCGAGGCCGACTTGCTCACGCTGTCTGATCGCGAACATCTTGCGCTCATTCGCCATCGCCCTGATGACGACCGGATCACGCCGCTTCGCCAGTTCAGGCGGGAAGGTGACGGAGGACAGGCCGAGCTGCTCCGCCTCAAGCCGCGCCCTCTGGGCCAGCAGCTGATCGACCGACAAGGCCGATAGCGACGCGTCCGACCCGGAAACCTTGTCGTCGAGCCGGAGCAGCGGGGCACCTCTGGCGACGTGCTCGCCATTCTGGACATAGACCGCGGCAATGATGCCTCCAATCGGGTGGGCAATGCGCTTGACGCGGCTTTCGACGCCGACCGAGCCCGAGGCGACGACAGCCCCACCGATGGGGATCAGGGCGGCTGCCCCGCCAAAACCCACGACCAGCAGCGCCAGCGCAATATATGCGAGACGGATCTTGGACCGGATCGAAGCCTCTGGATCGATACCCACGGGGAACTCGGCACCGCCCAAGCGGACTGAAGAAACGGTGTTCATTTCAGGCTACCCAATCACTCGGCGGACGGTGCTACCGGCTCGGGAAAGTCGGATTCGTTCGCGGCCCTGATCGGCCGTGCGGGCTTGGCGATGCGAGCCAGCACGTCGTCACGCGGGCCGAATGCCTCCGCGCGGCCATTGCGTATCAGGAGCACGTGGCTGACCTGCGTCAGAGCGGCGGGACGGTGCGCGATCAGTACCACGATCCCGCCCCGTTTGCGTACTCCCGCCACTGCCCTGCCGAGCGCCGCCTCTCCTTCGGCATCTAGATTGGAATTGGGCTCGTCCAGCAGCACCAGGAACGGATCCTTGTACAGGGCGCGGGCAAGTCCGATCCGCTGGCGCTGGCCGGCGGACAATTCCGCGCCGGCCGCTCCGATCAAAGTCTGATATCCCTCGGGCAATTGCACGATCAGGTGGTGAACGTCTGCAGCCCGCGCCGCTGCAATCACCGCTTCGGAGCTATACTCCGGCTCGAAGCGGGCGATGTTGTCAGCGACCGTGCCCTCAAGTAGCTCCACCGCCTGGGGCAGGTAGCCAAGATGCTCACCGAGCGTGTCGGCAGGCCATTGATCGAGCGTGGCGCCGTCAAGCCGCACCGAGCCTCGCATGGGCCTCCAGATGTCGACCAGTGCGCGACCGAGCGATGTCTTGCCTGCCGCGCTCGGGCCCACAATGGCCAGGGCATCACCGGCGTGCAGGCGGAAGCTGACGCCGTTGACCGTCACTCGCTGTGTGCCGGGAGGGGCGACAACAAGGTTCTCGACCACCAGCTGCCGGGTGGGAGCCGGCAGCAGCATCATCGTCCCTTCCTCTGGCGACGCGCGGCGTAAAAGGTCGTTTACCCTCTTCCAGCCGATCCGGGCTGCCGCCAGACTTTTCCAATTAGCGATGGCGGCATCGACCGGAGCAAGCGCCCGGCCCGACAGGATCGATGACGCAAAAATGACGCCCCCGCTTGCTTTCCCATCGATCACCAACAGGGCGCCGACCGACAGGATCACCGATTGCAGGAACATGCGCGCCACCTTGCTGACGCCGCTGTACAGCCCCACTGTCTCAGCAAGCTGCAACTGCGTCGTGCGGTGAGCGGCGTTGATGTCCTCCCAACGCGTCTGCAGCCTGTTTCTCATGCCAAGGGCGGTGAGCAGTTCTGAATGCCGCAGCACGTCCTCTGCCATGCCGTTGCGATATGCCGCGATCTGACCGGATTGCTGCGCTGCCCGCCTGGTGAGCCGATCGGTAACGAGCGTAAGGCCGAACAGCAGGATCGCGCCGATGAGCGCCGTCAGGCCAAGCCAGTAGTGAAGCAAGCTCAATACGATCAGGAAGACCACGATCCAGGGCAGGTCGATCAGCGTACCCGGACCGGGACCACTCAGGAATCCGCGGATCTGGTCGAAGTCCCGCATCAGGCTCAGCCCGTCACCGGGCATTTTCACGCCCTTTTGCCTGGCCTCGAAGATCGTGCGCTGGACACGAGGGCTGATGTCCCGATCCAGCCCTGCGGCAATGGCATTGAGGATGCGGGTACGTAGACCTTCGAACAAGCCCTGGAACACATAGGCTGCGGCAGCCATGGCGAGCAGGCCGACCAGCGTCGGGACACTATGGCTCGGCAGCACCGAGTCATAAACCAGCATCATGTAGATCGAGCTGCCGAGCAGCAATACGTTCAGCACCGCCGAAAGTGCAGCTACAGCGACGAATGCGGCCCGGTAGCGCGCCAACGCGGCTCCCAAGGGGGTCCTTGCCTCGTTGATCGTCATGAAGCCCTGCCCTCCCTGAACCGGCCGGGCCGAGACAAGCGGCCCTTGTACCGGGATGGGCTGTACCGAGATCGGCACGGCGGGCAGCACCGATCCGCGACGGGCCGGCCAGTCAGGAACAAGAGAGACGGACTGCCGCCCGTTACGGCCTCAGAATTCAAAACGGCCCAGGAACAGGTCGGCGTCGTTGGCATTGCACGGCATGTCCAGCGATGTGGGAAAGACCTCATCCGATATGTCGAACGCACCCTCGTCCTTGCGGACCATGGTGACCTCGATCACCCCCGGGATGGCAATGCCGCCCACCACCTGCCAACCGCCGAAGTTGTTGCCATGGACATGCACGACATGGTGAGAGGCTGTAAGGTTGAGGAATGCCTTGCGGACGTTGTTGGCATCGAAGTTGTTTGCCAGATAGCCTAAATTGTGAATCTCGAATACCATCTGGCGAAATTGCTGCAGCACCCGATTGGGTGTGCGTTGAAGCAAAGGCCACTCGCCTCCCTCGATGTCACATTTCAGGATAAGGTCCCGGCTGTCCTCGTGGCCGTTCTGCTTGATCAGGCTTTCAAGCGTTTCCGTGTTCTTCTCGGCATCGACCGTTCCGCCGATCCACACCGGCTTCCATTGGAAAAGCTCGTGATCTTCGGGCAGGTTGGGAATGGTCGGGTCATACTGGAATACCGGAATACTCAGCGCCGCGATGTCGAGATCCCAGGACACGTCATCGTTGATGCCCAGCGAATAAGCGGCTTCGATCCCCTCGAACCGGTCTACCATCGCATAACCGCCGTCGAAGAAGCGACCCACGCGGACCTTGTCGGCACCTGCGAGCCGGTGCGGCCTGAGCATCCGGAGCGCTGATCGGGCCATGTGGGTCGACTGGGGGTTCAGGTCGTGCAGCATCGATGTGCCTCAAACTATTGTTCGCCGTGGTAAAGCGTAATTTTTCCTGATCGCCTAGGTTCGTTTTGGTGATGAAGCCATGTCTCTTTGCGGTTCGCAGCGGTTGCTGAACCAATGACTGCCGTTATGCTGTCTTCATTCAGGGGGGGGAACATGGCAGTTCAGCAGCCTTCAGGGGCAATCCGCAGCATTGGCACCGGCACCGTCAACGATCAGGTATTTTCACCTGACGGCACCCTGCTTTACACGGCCCGGAACGGCACCATCACGGCCTATAATGTTGCCACTGGCGCGGCAGTCAATAGCTGGACGCTCGGCAAGACGCTCGGCGGAATCGATGTCTCGCCCGATGGCGGTCATCTCGTCGCCACGGAGCAGGAGAGCGGGCCGCTGACCGGATCCGGCTTCAGCACCGCCACGGACTTCTACGTCTATCGACTGGATCTGACGTCAGGCGTCACCAGCACGTACACGTCCCACCTCAGCGGCTATGTGGCATCCTATGCCGACGTGTCCTTCCTGCCGGACGGCACGGCGTTGTTGACCCAGAACTATCCCGGCTCGGGCTGGGTGCCGCTCACCACGCTCGACTTCGGCAGTGGCACGTTCACCGCTTCGGCGCAGAGCTATGCCCAATCCGGCACGCTGACCGCCTCGCCGGACCGCAACCATATCCTCTTCAGCCCCCACAATATCTCTGACGCACCCTTGCATCTGTACACGGCAGGCAAGGGCATCACCGCGAGCCATGGCGGCTATGCCGATGACATTATGGGGTACAACAGCGGCGTTCAGGCTATCTCCCCCACCGGCAATCTGGCCGTGGAGGGTGTCAGCCTTGCCGTCTATGACAGCAATCTTCGTCTGGTCACCAAGTTGGCCGACAGGTACCCGTTCGCTTCGGGCGCGGCCGGGCTGGCCTTCAGTCCCGATGGCAGCAAGCTTTATCTGCTCGACAAGGCGGCCCGGGAAGTGTTCGTGCTCAGCACCAGCAGCTGGGACGTGCTGGGCGGCTATCCGGTCGGCGCGGCGCTGAGCGAGTCCTATTCGCCGATCGCAGGCGGCTACGGCAACGCCCTGCAGGTCAGCCCGGACGGCACTCACCTGTCGGTGGTCGGCGCGGTTTCGGTTCAGGTGATCGATCTCGGCAAGGTGGTGTCGGATGCCGCCACTTCCGGCAACGACGCCGTGACCGGCGACAGCGCGAACAACGTGCTCTACGGGTTCGAGGGTAACGACACGCTGGACGGCAAGTCGGGTGCCGACGCCCTGTATGGCGGGCCGGGCGACGACATCTATTATGTCGACAATGCTGGCGACAATGTCGTGGAGCGTGCGAACGCGGGCAGCGATACCGTGTTCAGCAATGTCAGCTACAACATTCCCGGCAACGTCGAGAAGCTGGTCCTGACCGGTGCCGATGCCGTCTCGGCCTATGGCAACGAGCTGGCTAACACGCTGGTCGGTAATGACTTGAACAACAGTTTGTTTGGTGGCGGTGGTGACGACGTGCTGACGGGCAATGGCGGCATCGATGTGCTCGACGGCGGCCAGGGCAACGACCAGATGGCGGGCGGCACCGGCAACGACACTTATTATGTGGATAGTCCCGCCGATCTGGTGACCGAGGTGGTCGGAGAAGGCATTGACACGGTAAAGACTGCCCTCAGCTATGTGCTGGGAGCCAATGTCGAAAACCTGACGCTGCTGGGTTACAATCAGCCGCTATCGGCTACGGGCAACGCGCTGGATAACGTTCTTATCGGCAATGACGGCGATAACGTGATCATGGGGCTGGGCGGCCGTGACGTGCTGACGGGCGGTGCTGGTCAGGATACGTTTGGGGGGACGCGGGCGGAGCTGGCGGGGGATACGATCACCGACCTGTCGGTGGGCGACCGGATCGCCATCACGGATGCGGACCCGGCACGTTTTGCGTACACGCGGGTGGGCGGTGCGTTGAGCCTGGGCGATGGCCAGGGCGTGATGCTGCAGGACGGGTTCACCGGCCGGCTGGTGGCGCAAAAGGCGGCGCAGGGCGTGGTGCTGGACGTGGTGGCGCATGACGGCCAGCTCGGCGACTTCACCGGCGATGGTTATTCCGACCTCCTGTGGGGCAAGGCAGGCGCGGTGAGCAGCTGGACGGTGGACGTCCAGGGCATTCACCAGAACAGCTTCTATGCCACCGTTGATGCAAGCTGGCACGTGGCCGAGACGTTCGACTTCAACGGCGATGGTCGCTCGGACATTCTGTGGCACAAGGACAATGGCGCGGTGGCGGTGTGGAACGCGGCCGGCAGCGGCTTTGCACAGGACAGCTACTTCCACGGCTCGGTGGGCACCAGCTGGCAGATCGCAGGCACCGGCGACCTCAACGGCGACGGCAAGGACGACCTGTTGTGGCGCAACGTCGACGGCTCGCTCTCGGCCTGGACGGCGACCGGCACGGGCTTTGCCGAGAACAGCTATTCGCACGGCTCGGTGGGCACCAGCTGGTCGGTGGCGGGGCTGGGCGACCTGAACGGCGACGGGCGCGACGACATTGTGTGGCGCAATGCAGACGGCTCGGTGTCGACCTGGACGGCGAGCGGCACCGGCTTTGCCGAGAACAGCTTTGCGGCGGGAGTGGACCGGTCCTGGCAGATCGCCGGGGTCGCGGACCTGAACGGCGATGGTCAGGATGACCTGGTCTGGCGCAACGACAACGGCGCGGTGTCGACCTGGCAGTCGACCGGCCAGGGCTTCACCCAGGGCGTGTTCAACGCATCGGCCGACAAGGGCTGGCAGATCGAGCAGCTGGGCGACTTCAACAATGACGGTCGCGCCGACATCCTGTGGCACGGCGCCAACGGTGCGGTTTCGGTGTGGCAGTCCAACGGTCAGGGCTTTGACCAGAACACCCTCTACGATGCCGGCCCAGGCACCGACTGGCAGATCCTGACCCACGGCTTCTGATAAGCCGAAAAGCCGGCGCACCGCGTGCGCCGGCTCCTGGAAACAGCACTGACCCCCGTGAGGCCGTCGGTGCCGATAGTCGTTACTTGAAGCGGATGCCGATGCCGCCCATCACGCGCTGGCGCGAGGTGTGGTCGTTGTAGTTCGAATACACATACTGCGCGTTGACGTAGAGGCCTGACAGCGGGCCCTGGAAGCGGTTGGCCATCGAGAACTCGACGCCACCGCCGGCCTGGTAGCCGTCCGTGTTGACATGGTTGTAGTAGCTGGTCTGGCCGGCCGGCGCGTCGAAGCGCTTGCGCTGCTCGTTGGACACATAGCCGCCCTTGCCAAAGACCATGAACTGCGGCGTGACCAGGACACCCGCACGGACGCCGATGCCGAGTTCGCCAAAGGACTTGTGGCAGACCGATCCGCCCACGACCCCGCCGGTGCAGTTCTCGGTCCATTTGTTGGCGCGCCACAGGCTCGCTTCCGGGCCGATCACGATCCTGTCGCCGATCTGGCCGTCAAAGCCGATGGTGGCGCCATAACCAAACCGGTCATTGTGCTCGCCCTGCGACATGAAACGGTCGCCACCGAAGTTACCTTCGATGCGGAAGCCGCGGAACGTCGTCCCGTTGGTGCCGGTGCCAGCGTCGTCATAGCTGCCAGTGCTGGTGCTGGTGCTGGTCGTGTCCTGAGCCAGGGCCGGCGAAGCGGCAGCGATCAGGCCGCTCGCAGCGCAAAGAAGCAGGGTTTTTTTCATGGCGTCCTCATCTAATCGGAACAAAAATTCGCAGGCGGGCAACGAGATGAGCCCCGCCCCGTTCCTTCCTTCCGAAAAGTAGAAGCAGCTGTGGATTCCAGGCAACAGTCGTTCGTCCCGTGGCGACACGATGTGTGGCGTTACCGTATCAATGCCGCGCGCACCGCGATCAGACCGAAAGGAACGGCAAAATCATCACCCATCTCAAGGCCATGCTGGACGGTTGGCGGTTTCAGGCGCGCCATCTGGTGCCCGCGTGAGATCAGCGCCAGGGCGACCTGCTCCAGTCCGTTGCGGTCGAACGCCAGAATAGGCAGGGAGCCGGGATCGGGATGATGCGCCACCAGATGCACGGCCAGCCCCCCCGGCCGCAGGCACTCCATTGCCTGCTCGATGAACGAGCCGCGCGGCCGGTCGCCCCCCATCGTATCGGTGCTCCGGATCGAGAGCAGGAAGTCGAAGGCGAACAGGTCCCCCGGCAAGGTGACCGGATCAATGACCGGCCCTGTCGTCGCCCCCGCCCCCTGCCTGTCTGTATTCAGCGCCACGTGGTGGCATGACGTCCCGGCAGCGGCCAGGGCCTGCATCACGGCGGGATCCACCTGTCCCAGGACCAGGCCGCGCGCGCCGGCTTGCAGCACGCCATACCGCTCCAGCGCCTGAACGGCATAGGCGCTTTGCCAGGTTTCGGCACGGCCGATCGTGAGGCCGAGCGCGTTGCACCGGGCCCGAAAGGCCGGTTCGCGAATCTGCCTGGCGGTGCAGGGCTGGGAAACGGGCTGAGCGAAGGAAGGTGGGTCCATCGACAGCAGCAGCGGTGTCGCGACCGGCCGGATGGTTTCGCTGCCATAGGTCGTCGACCGCGCCTCGGCCGCTTCCCCGGCTGCACCGATGTCCGCATCGGTGGCAGGCCGGTCGAGCGTGACAGCCAGCCCTTCCGCGCTGGCGTCGATCTGATCGGGCACCACGCCCATCAGGGCATAGCGTGCGCCCCGGAACGCCTCGAACCGCAGATGCATCTCGCCGCCATGATGGGCGAGCCAGTTCAACTGCACCCGGTGGCTGGTCACCATCTGCGCCGTTGCCCCCGGCTGGTCGGGGAGCATGTGGACGCGCAGCACCAGCGATCCGCGACGGGCCTGGAGGTTGGTGAACCGGACCAGGAAATGCGCGTGTCCCCGCGCCACGGGCACATAAGGCGTGTGGAAGGCGTAGCTGGGGTCGGGCAGCGGCGCGGAACCGCCCAGCCCGGCGATGCAGCTGACCGGATGGCCGTGAAACTCGAACGGGTCGAGCGTTTGACCGGACGTCTCGTCTATCACTGTTTCCATTCACTCTCGATCATTGATCGTCCAGCCCGCCATAAAGCGCGCGCAGCCGCCCGGCGAACGAGGCGGCATCGAACAGGCCCGCCCGCCTCCGGCCCGCCTCGCCCAGCCATAGGCACATCGCGTCGTCGCGGGCGATCGCGGCGATGGCGGCCGCGATCGCCGCGGGGTCGAGCGGATCGATCAGCAGTGCCGCATCGCCCGCGGTTTCCGCCAGCGCGCCCCCGGCGCTGGTCACCACCGGCGTACCGAGCGCCATCGCCTCCGCCACGGGCAGGCCGAAACCCTCGGCAAGCGAGGGCATCAGCAACGCACGGGCCTGCGCCAGCAGCGCGATCATCCCCGCGCGGCTTTGATACGGCAGCCTCACCACTCCCGACGTGTCCCGGAGCGCTGCGGCAAGGCCGTGCGCGTTCCTGCCGTCCGGCCCGGCGACCACCAGCGGCAACGCGGTGCCGCTCGCCCGATAGGCGGTGACGATCCGCTCGACATTCTTGCGCGGCTCCACCGTGCCGCACACCAGCAGATATTGTCCCGCCTCCAGCCCGGCCGGCAGCGGTGGCAGGGTGCCGGCATCCTCGACCGCGACGGGCTGCGAACAATCGACCACGCGGCTGGCGGGGAGGTCGAGCGTCGCGGCGATCTCCCCCGCCGCGGACCGGGACACGGCAACCAGCCGGTCGGCTTCAGCAGCGATGCGGCGCAGCAAACGCCGGTGCCGGGGAGCATCGATCGAGCTGAGGCCGGGATGAGTGAGCGGGATCACGTCATGGACGGTGTACAGGTTGCGCCATCCCGCGACGCGCAGCGGCACCGGATAGGACCAGTGCATGATCCCTGGCGGTCCGGGGACATGGACGGGCAGCAAGCGGCCGTGCAGCGTGAAGAACGCCTGGCCGAGCCGGAACAGGTCGTGCCTGACGAAGCCGCCCGTCTCGGTACGTGCTTCGACGCCGAGCGGCAGCACCGAGCGTAGCGATCTGCGCCAGCGATCGGCGCGCGACTGGTCGCTGCCAGGGGCGCTCGCCCCTCCGCCGCTCAGCAGCAGCGCCTGGGCCGACAACGCCTGTTGCGCGGTCCTGAGCGCGCGGGCGTAGGTCGCGACGCCGGTCGCCGCGGCCACCAGCATCCGGTTCTCCATGCATAAGGGTCGATTGCCGGGCAACAGGGTCATGCGCTAACGTGCGGAGAGGGCCGGAATTGTTCCGGGCGCAAGGTGGTGAATGGCTGCCGGGAGCATGTGGTGATCGTTTTCGAGAACGTGTCCAAAGCATACCACATCCAGAAATTTCACAAGCAGGTGTTCTCCGACCTGAATTTCACGATTCGACCAGGCGACAGTATCGGCATCTGCGGCGCCAACGGGGCGGGGAAGTCCACGCTGATGCGGATGATCGCGGGGGTGGAGCATCCCACCACCGGCCATATCCGCCGTTCCATGACAACATCCTGGCCGATCGGCTATGGTAGCTGCTTCCAGTCGAGCCTGACGGGGGCCGACAATGCCCGCTTCATTGCCCGCATCTATGGCCAGGACGAGCAGTATGTCATCGATTACGTCGAGGACTTCGCCCAGCTCGGCCCCTATCTCTACCAGCCGGTGGAGACCTATTCGGCCGGGATGAACGCACGCCTGGCGTTCGGCATCTCGCTGGCGACCAACTTCGACTGCTATCTGGTCGACGAGGTCACGGGAGCGGGGGACGAGCGGTTCCGGATGCGCTGCGAAGAGGCGCTGATCCACCGGCGCGACCATGCGACACTGATCATGGTGAGCCACGATCCGGGCACGCTCCGCCAATATTGCCGGCGCGGGGCGGTGGTCTATGGTGGCACCCTGGTCTTCTATGACGACATGGAAGAGGCTAACGACGTCCACCACCGGCTCCAGCTGCTGGCTGCTTGAGCGGGGGGACGCGGCAGGATAGGGCTTTGGCGCCGCTGGCCCCTTGCATCACCCGGGGCGATGGCTGCGCGGCTCCACAGGATAGAGGTTGCATGTTTTTCGGCCAACATAAACGTCGTGCGCCCTTGGCTGCGGCGATCTCGGGCGCGATGCTGCTGGCCGGCTGTGCCTCGCTGCCGGCGAGCGGGCCGACCGCGCACGAGGTGCTGCGCGGCACGCAGGCCGATCACAACACCATTGGCATGCGGGTCGTCGATATCGACAGCCATGTGCTGGCAGAGGTAACCGCGGCCGATGCGGGCGTCGTCGCCGGCGTGCCGACCCTCGCCACGCTGACGCGCGACGGGCGCACCGACACGGTAGGGCCGGGCGACCAGCTCGATATCGCGGTGTTCGAGGTGGGTGCCTCGCTGTTCGGGGGGGCGCGCACGTCTGCGGATGGCTACGATCCCTCCGCCCAGGCGCAGCGCTTCCCTGTCGTGGTGGTGGATCGCGACGGCGCCATCCGGCTGCCTTATGCCGGCACGATCGAGGTCGCCGGGCGCACGCCGGGCGAAATCGCGCAGATGATCGAGCGCGGGTATCGCGGCAAGTCGCAAAGCCCGCAGGTCGTGGTGGCAGTGCGGAGCAATCTCAGTGGCACGGTGTACGTCACCGGCGACGTGCGCCGGCCCGGACGCGTCGAGCTCAGTCTTCAGCGCGAGCGGCTGCTGGACGCGATCGGCATCGCGGGCGGCAGCGTCGCGCAGACGCAGGACATGGTGGTGCGCGTCACGCGTGACGGACAGCGGGTGGAACAGCGGCTGGACCGCGTCCGCTCCGCCTCTCCCGACGACCTGGTTCTGGTGCCTGGCGACCGGGTGGAACTGCTCCGGCAGCCCCAGACCTATGTGGTGCTTGGCGCCGCCAACAAGCCCTCGCAGGTGTCGTTCGACCAGAGCAACCTGACGCTGGCGGAGGCGGTGGCCCGTGCCGGAGGGCCCAATGACGCGACCGCCAATCCCCGCGCGGTCTTCCTGTTCCGCTACGATTCCGCGCCCGGGCCGGCGTCCGGCGCCGTCCCGCTGCCCGGCACCCCTGCCCTGCCGCCGCAGCGCCCCACCATCTACCGTCTCAACCTGCTGGAGCCGTCCAGCTACTTCCTCGCCCAGCGTTTCGCCATGCGCGACAAGGATGTGCTCTATGTCAGCAATGCGGGGGTCAACCGGACGGCCAAGTTCGTGTCGATCATCAACCAGCTTTTCTCGCCCTTCGTCGCTGCCCGCACCCTTACGGGCAACTGACGGCGGATAGGGAGCAGGTCATGATCAACGACACGTTCGCCGAGCCGATCCGACGCGACGGCCGCGACCTGTGGAGAACGGTGGCGAACCGGCAGGGGCACGTCGTCTACGGTCCCTACGTCAACAAGACGCACGGCGTTTATCAGGTCGATTTCGAGCTGGCGCTGGCGGAGGGCGACGGGGCCGACGATCTCGCTTGCGCGACGATCGAGATCACCGGCGATTACGGCAACATCCTCTTTGCCGACCGTGCGATCCGCACCTCCGACCTGTCCACCGGTCTGCGGCGCTTCACGCTGGTGGCGGTGCTGAGGCAGATTCACCAGCTCGAATTCCGGGTATATGTCAACGGCGCGAGGGAGCTGGTGGTCGATGCAGACCCGGTGCTGACCCGCGTGTCCGCCATCTTGGATGAACCGCCCCGCGAGGATCTGGGCGAGTTGGGACAGAACCTCGAGCTGTTCGCGCGCGATACGCGCCGCATCCTGCGCCGGCTGCGGCCCCATGCCCTGGTGGGCGTTGCCAAAGTCCGGCTCGGCAAGGAAGCGGATGGTGGCTATATCTGCCCCGACGACTTCGGGGGGCTCGACACGGCCTTGTCGTTCGGCATCAACGACGACATCAGCTGGGATCTGGACGTCGCCAACCGCGGGCTGATCGTTCACCAGTTCGACCATACGGTGGTCGACCCCGCGCCGCACGATCCGCGCATGATCTTCCAGGCCAAGCGCATCGACCGGATATCCGGCCCCGACACCCAGGCGCTGGGGGATCTGATCCGCCGGCATGACAAACAAGCCGAACGCCCCAACGTGCTGCTCAAAATGGACATTGAGGGGGGTGAATGGGACGTGTTCGACGCGACGGCCGATGAGGATCTGTCCCGGCTCGCCTGGATCGTGTGCGAGCTGCACTACTTCCAGGGTCTGGCGGAACGCCACCATCGCGAAATGATCGACCGATGCCTGCAAAAGCTCGATCGTCGGTTCGCTGTCGTCCATGTCCACAGCAATGTGTGGGGCGGCTATACCAGCCTGGCCAATACGGTGGTGCCCAACGTGATCGAGGTCACGTTCGTCAACCGTGCCCTGTACGATGTCATCTGGACTCACGAACTCTTTCCGGGTCCCATGGATCAGTCCTGCGATCCTGAGCAGCCCGATTTCCATCTTGGCAGCTTCGCTTTCTGATGCCTGACGCGATCGGTCGCGCCGGGAAGTGGATGGCGCGGCTGGTTCGCCGCCTTCGCCGCGCGGTTCGTTCGCCCCGGATGCGCGAGGTCGCGCGGCTGGTCGCCCGGGCCGATCGTGCCCGTGACGCGGGAGCCTATCGCGAGGCGGCGACGCTGTATGGGGAAGCGCTCGCGCTGGTGCCCGGCAAGGCCGGGATCCACGTCCAGGCGGGGCACATGTTCAAGGAGGCCCGCGATTTCAGCGCGGCCGAGCGGCATTATGAGCAGGCCGAGCGGCTCGCGCCCGGCGATGCCGACCTTCAGCTCCAGCTCGGGCATTTCAACAAGACGGCCGACCGGCTGGACCGTGCCCGTATCCATTACGCACGGGCGGCCGAACTGGCGCCTGCCTGGCCGGAGCCGAAGCGCGCACTCGCCGAGTTGTTGCGGCGCGAGGCGATGTTTGACCTGTCGGAAGCATCGGCCGGCGACGTGCCGGTGCCCGAACTGGTTCCTGAGCCCCTGACCCCGCGCCCGGCCGGGTCGCTTGATGCTATTCACTTTTATCGCCTGGGCGGGCGGCAATGGCGGACCGGAGCGGGAACGGTGCCGCTCCTGTCGGGAGTGGAGGCGATCCACGGCTTCTGCTTTTCCGACCGCCCGCTGGTCGAGGCGACGGTGCTGGTCGACGGGCAGGTGATCGCGCGCGAGCCGATCGAGACGGTGGCTACGGCCGATCCGGTGGTGATGAAGGCGGTGTTCAACCTGTGGATCGATATGTCTGCCGTGCCGGCGGGCCTGCACCGGCTCGACCTGGTACTGGCCGACGCCGACGGGTGGACACGTCGACATGTCGAGCGGGTAGCAATCGTCGCGCTGGTGCCGCCCGGCGATACCGCGCCGTTCGACACGGATGGCCGGGTAACATTGTCGCCGGAGGATTCACGTCCCGTCGAGCAGCAGGTCCGCAGCCAGCCCAGCATGGTGCGCCCCGTGGGCCGGATGCTCATGCCCCCTCCGACCGCCATTCTGGTGCTGCGGACCGACCAGCTGGGCGACATGGTGGTGTCGATCCCGGCCCTGGGGCGACTGCGGGCGCTGTTTCCGGCCGCGCGGATCGTCGGGCTGCTGACGGTCGCCAATGCCGATCTCGCCCGCACTCTCGGCCTGTTTGACGAGGTGCTGGTCGCCGACTTCCCCGACGACCCCGATCGCCGGCGCCGGACCATGACGTCCGAGGCGCAAGGGAAGCTGGCGTCGCGGCTGGCCCCCTATCGGTTCGACGTGGCGATCGACCTGGCGACAAGCGACGTGTCGCGGCCGCTGCTGCAGCTGACGGGCGCGCGACTGACCTTCGGTTTCGATGGCGGGGCGAGCCCGTGGCTGGGTGGCGGGATTTCGGGAAGCGTGCGCGATCCGCGCGGTCCCGGCGATGCCGCGCCCCAGTCAGGTCGCGTCCTGGCACTGGTGGAGCGGCTGGGGACCTTGTTCGGGACGGGCGCCGACATCATTCCCCGCCCTGAACTCCGGCGCGAGCGGCTGGCGGTACTGGGTCTCGACCCCGACGAGCCGTTTGTCGTGCTGCATACGGGCGCGCGGGTCGCATTCAGCCGCTGGGCGGGATTTCCCGACCTCGCGCGCGCATGGCTCGGCCGCCATGCCGGCAAGGTCGTGCTGCTGACCGAGGGCACGGACGTCGCCGCGACCCTGCTGCCCGATCTTCGCGCCGATGGGAGGCTGGTCGTGGTGGATCATCGGCTGGCGTTCGACGATCTCGACGCGCTTCTGTCCTTTGCGACGCTGTTCGTGGGTAACGATTCAGGCCCCAAGCACCTTGCGGCGCTGCGCGGCACGCCGGTGGTCTCGATCCACTCCGCGCGCATCAGCTGGGCCGAGTGGAGCCAGGAGCAAACCGGGGTCGTGATCAGCCGGCGGGTGCCCTGCGCCGGCTGCGCGCTGTTCCACGACGCCGACGAGTGCGGCAAAGGCGTCGCCTGCATCGCCGATATCAGCGTGGCCGAGGTGCTGGCTGCAGCCGAAGCGCTGCTGGCCTAACTGCCGCTCGCCATCGCCACCAGCCGGCTGGTGGAATGCCCTGCCTCCAGTTGGGCAAGCATCACGCGCCCGCCTCGTGCGCGGACGACGTCGCCGCCCACCACCTGATCCTCGGTATAGTCAGCGCCCTTGACGATGACGTCGGGCTTGAGCGCGGTGATGAGTTCCAGCGGTGTGTCCTGGTCGAAGAGCGTCACGGCCGACACGCCGCGGATCGCGCCCATCACCAGCGCGCGAGCCTGCTCGTCCTGTACCGGGCGCGAGGGCCCCTTGAGGCGCCGGACCGACGCGTCGGAGTTGAGCGCCACCACCAGCCGGTCGCAGCACGCAGCCGCCTGGCGCAGCAGCGATATATGGCCGGGATGGAGAAGGTCGAAACAGCCGTTCGCGAAGCCGACCACCAGCTTCTCCTTCGCCCAGGCCCAGCGTTGGGCGACCAGCTCGTCCCAGCCGAGCAGCCGGCCGTCATTGACCGAAGGAGAGGCGTGTTCCGCCGCCAGCGAAGCCGCGAGCTCCTCGCGCGTGACGCAGGCCGTGCCCAGCTTGGACACGACGATTCCGGCAGCGTGATTGGCCATGCGGATCGCGTCCGCCGGCGGAATGTCGGCAGCCACGGCCGCGGCGACGACCGCGATCACCGTGTCGCCCGCGCCCGACACGTCGAACACGTCCTGCGCCACGGTGGGAAGGTGCAGTGGCGCCTCGTCAAGCGGGAACAGCGACATGCCCTTTTCCGATCGGGTGAGGAGGATTGCGGCGCCCGATGCCCCTTGCGCCTGACGGGCGGCGATCTCGGCTTCCGCGTCGCTTTCACACGGCAGCCTGGTCGCGTCGCTCAGTTCCTTGCGATTGGGCGTGATGATGGCTGCGCCGCGATAGGCGGAAAAGTCGGTGCGCTTGGGATCGACCAACACCGTTTTCCCGCGCTCGGCCGCATGCGACATGACAGCGGCCAGCACCGCGTCGGAACAGACGCCCTTGCCATAGTCGGAGATGACCACGACGTCGCATTCGTCGATCGCCGTGCGGGCAGCGGCGATAATCGCAGCCTCGTGTTCGGGGGCGAGCGGGACGCTATCCTCCTGATCCACCCGCACGATCTGCTGGTGGGCGCCGATGATGCGGAGCTTCTTGATCGTCTGGCGGCCGGGCACGGTGACGATGCTGGAGCAGTCGATGTCGCCGCCCGTCGCGAGCACGGTGATCAGTTCCTGACGGGCGTCGTCGTTGCCGACCACGCCCACTACCCGCACCTGAAGTCCGAGCGCGGCGAGGTTGGTGGCGACGTTGGCCGTGCCCCCCGCGACCGACCGCTGTTCACTGACCTGAAGCACCGGGACCGGCGCCTCCGGCGAAATGCGGCGCACCTCCCCGGAGATGTAGCAGTCGAGCATCAGGTCGCCGATCAGGGCGACCCGCCGATGCGTCAGGCGATCGAGATAATGCTCCATGCGTGCCCCTGGAATGCCGTCGCCGGGAAGAAGGTCAGGCGGCGTGTTCGCGCACGCCCGCAGCGATCAGCCAGCCGATGGAAAAAAGCAGCAACAGGCTGACGAAGACGGTCGCGAGAATACGGAAACGCTGGGGAAACAGCGACTTGACTGGCATGTTCGCGTCCACCACCCGGACAACATAAAGCTGCTGGCGCATGGCGCGCTCGCGCGCCTGCTGGAGCGCGCCCGCCGCCGCGTCGTACCGCTTGGCCAGGAACTGCTGGCGCAGTTTCAGGCCCTCATAGCCGCTCATGTCGCCGGCGATCGTGTTGTCGGATCCGGTCAGGCGGCCTGACTGGCCGGCCAGCTCGGCGCTCAGCGATCGGACCCGGCTTTGCAGGGCGCGGATCTGGGGGCTGTCGGGGCTGATCAGCCCGCGCATCGCGTTGAGCTGCGCTCGTGCGGCTGCCAACTGGCCGGTCAGGTCGGTGACCAGGCCGATCTGCGCCTGGCCGGACGCCTGGGGGTCGATATCGGCGCGGCTCTGCCGGAAGCGGGTCATCGCCGCCTGGTTGGCGGCCAGGTCCCGCTCGGCCGCGGCGAGCTGGGTCTGTCCCAGGGCGATTGCATCCTGGTAGCTGCGTTTATTGAGCTGGTTGATCCGCTGTTCGCCCATGGCGAGCAGCTTGCGAGCGAGCCGGTAGGAGTCCTCAGGGGTGAAGCTGTGGATCTTGAGCACGGTGATGCCGGTTTCGGTGTTGTACTCGATCTTCACCTGGCGGCGATAATAGGACAACAGCCGCTCGGGCGTCGGATTATCACCCCATAGCCGGCTCAACAGGTCGATGCCGGGCCGCTGGTAGCGCTGTACCAGCGCGTCTTCGCTGCGCAGCCGGTCCACCGCATTGTGGGAAGTCAGATAGTCGGCAACGCTCATGGCCTCGTTCTGGCCGGCGCTGATTCCGGTTGCCATGCTGAGAACCTGGTTGACGCCGATGCCCGGCTGAGGTGCGGCATCGGCCCCATGGACCAGAAAATGCGCTTCCGATTCATACTGATCGGACGCGAAAAGGTACAAATACCCACCGATCAGCAGGGTGGGAAGGAGCACCACCAGAAGCAGCATGCGATTACGTCGCAGCCAGGCCAATACGCGCTGCATCGGGGACGGCCGGGTAGGCCGACCCAGCTCGACGGGTTCTATGATGCCGTGCATGTTCATTGAAACAACGTCGCCTTTGCGCCCATCGTCAGTTCAGATGGACCTTGTTGCGGTAGACTCTCATCGTCACCAGCCCGACCCAGGTCAAGACCACACACCATGCCACGACATACCAGGGATCGCAGTAATTGAGGTTGGCGCTGTTGAACTGACCATAGCGCGCCAGCTCCATGATGTGCGGCAGCGGTACCAGCATCAGCCATGACCGATAAGGTTCCGGGATCATGGAAACCTGGAAAAACGCTGCCGAAAGCGGGATCATGAAATAGGAATAAGGGTGGACCAGCCGTTCCACCGTCCGGTTGTGGAACGTGATGGATGCGATGATCATCGACTGGCTGAGCGAGTACCAGAACATCAGCGCCTCGGCTGCGTAAAGGTATAGCGGCCGTGCCGGCAGCGCCACCAGCCCCAGGCTCCAGAGCAGCGTCATCAGCACCACATAGGCCAGGAACGTACCCGCGGCTTCCAGCACCGCCCGCGACACCACGATGTCGAAGATCGTGACCATCCGGTGGTACAGCAGCGGGGCATTGGCAGTCAGGGCTGAATCCGACCTGTTCACGATCCCGCGGAACATGATGTAAGTCGTATAGCCGAGGACGATGAAGGGCAGCGGCTTGATATCGCTGCCATAAGCGGTGTGTCCGCTGGTATGGAGCAGCGCCATGACGCCGGCCAGCATCAGCGGCTCACCGATCAACCAAAGATAGCCGATATTCTCGCGCCCGTAGCGGGTGTGCAGTTCGCGCATCAGGAGCGCCCCGATCACCCGGAATTGGGTGTCAACGCCGGTGGCAAAGGAACCGCCGGACGGACGGGTGGAGCTGTGGGAGGACATTAAGAGGCCTATGCCCGATATCGCCCACCATGGCGATGCGAGTGGTTGAAATTGCCTCGCTGGCCGTCTTCATGAGACGATGCGGCCGGGGACGAGGAGCCTAAAGGCTGAACCCGCTGCGGACCGTGCCAAAGGCCGAAATGCCTTCCGAAGAAGCGATCCGGTTTGACGGCAGTTCCGGAGCGTGCTGAGCCAGTCGCGATCGCATCGAGAGGGGCAACGTGGCATTTTCGGGACTGTGGCGGTCGATGCAGTCGGGCGTGAAACCGGCTCGCCTGTTCAGGAAGCAGGCGGTTACGGCCCAACGCCAAGGGCGTTTCCGGGATGCGGCCGCCCTGTATGTCGAAGCGTTGCGTATCGAGCCGAGCAATGGACCGATCCACGTCCAGGCAGGACATATGTTCAAGGAGGCGGGCGAGTTCGGACCCGCCGAGGAGCATTATCGGCTGGCTGCCGGGCTGATGCCCGAGGACGCTGATCTGGCGCTCCAGCTCGGCCATTTCTACAAGACGGTCGGCAGGCTGGCGGACGCGCATGAGGCGTATGCGCGTGCTGCGGTACTGGCGCCCGACTGGAGCGAGCCGCGCAAGGAACTGGACAACATGGACGCGGCCGGTTGGCGCGGCACGGGGGAGCAGGGCGCTATTCCGCCCTCCCCGGAGCTGTTCGCCGACGATCCCGATCGTCCGGCTTTCGATCCCAAGTTGGCGCTCGCCTATGGACGGATGGCGCCCGAGCAGTTGCCGCGTCCGTTCCGGCAGATGGTCCGCCGCAGCGAGCCGTCGCTCAACATCGTCCAGTTCGGCGTTCACCTGAATACCTTCTGGGGCATGAAGCGCGCCGCGCGCGGCGTGGAGGCAATCCGCGGCTTCTGCATCTCGGTCGAACCGCTGCTGGAAGTAACGGCGCTGGTGAACGGGCTGCCTGTCCGGCGCGAGCCCATGAAGGGGCCCTACGAGCTCGAATACGAGCCCGACCGGCAACGCATCCACAAATATGTGTTCAACGTCTGGTACGACTTTTCCGGGTTCGCGCCCGGGCTTTACACATTGGAGCTCCGGTTCCGGGACAGCCACGGCAAAGTCCGCTCCCTGCACGAGGATTTCGTCGTCGAGCCGCCTCTCATTGAAGAGGATCACCCGGATTCCGATGCAATCGTCAATCTCGTGCCCGGCGACCCCCGGCCCATCGAGGAACAGATCAACAGCCGGCCCAGCGCGGTGCACGAAGCGGCGCGGTCCAACATGCTGCCGGAGATCCGCAGCATCCTGGTGATGCGGGCGGACCAACTCGGCGATCTGGTCGCTTCCATTCCCGGCATCATGCGGCTGCGTGAGTTGTTCCCGCAGGCAAAGCTGATCGGCGTGTTCAGCCCCGCCAATGTCGATCTCGCCCGTTCGCTCGGCATATTCGACGACCTGCTGGTCATCAATTTCCGCGAAAGCATGGAATTGCGTACCCGGACGCTGAGCTGGGAGGATCAGGAGGACCTTCGCGATCGGCTGGCTCCCTATGCCTTCGACATCGCGATCGACCTGTCCCAGAGCCTGATGTCGCGGTCGTTGCTGGCGCTGTCAGGGGCCCCCTTCCTGTACGGATTTCGGGATCCCAACTGGCCCCGCCTGTCGGCCAGTGTCGATGATGCCTATCTCGATCCCAAGAACCGGCGCGAGATCGCGACTCATTCCACCCGGATCATGACCATGGTCGACCGGCTTGCCGCGCTGCTTAACAGCAGCGCGCGGGTGATCCGGCGCGACGACTTGCCGCGTGAGCGGCTGAGAGCGTACGGCATTGCGGACGCTGACCGCTATGCCGTGCTGCATACGGGCGCGCGCATCATTTTCAGCCGCTGGGCGCATTATCCGGGCCTCGCTGAGCGTCTCCACCGCGACACCGATCTCAAGATCGTGATCTTCACCGATCAAGCGGACCTGCGGGATGAATTATCCGCGGAGATCGCCACGTCCGACCGGATCGTGATCATCGACCGGCAGCTGCCCTTTGACGATTTCGACGCGATGCTGTCCTTCTGCTCGGTCTATGTCGGTAACGATTCCGGGCCCAAGCACCTGGCCTCTCTTCGGGGCGTACCGGTGGTCAGCATTCATTCGGCCCGCATCAACTGGAGCGAATGGGGCCAGGAGCTGACGGGAGCGATCGTCACGCGCAAGCTGCCCTGTGCGGGGTGTTCGATCTATCACGATGTGGACGAGTGCGGAAAGGACTTCGTCTGCGTGACGGCGATCTCCCTTGATGACGTATACGCGGTCGTGCGCCGTTACGTCTGACGCGGCTGGGCGACAAAAGCAGGGAAGGAAACGGTTGCCGATGGAAACATCGTTCGATCTGCTGCTCTGGCGCGGCGCGCTGGCCGATGCTGGACCCGTGCCGGCCGGCCGCGATCTGGCTGATTGGGCGGAGCGGCTGGCGGATGCGGGTGAAGATGCCGCATCGGCGCTGCTGTTCGACGTTGCCGCGCTTCACCAAGGCTTCTCTCCTCAGGCGATTGCGAGCCGTCAGGCGCCAGCCGGTATCCTGATCGATCGATCGTCAGCCTCAACCGGGGACTGTACCCTGCATCGCGCACTGGCTGAGTTGCGCGATCTGGCGCGGCTTGTCGCCTCCAAGGGAAGGCCGAGGCTGGTCGATCCTCCACGCCCGGCTCCATCCGGTCATCCGGACAATCCCGCCGGTATCGGCAAGGGCGTTCCCGCGTCGGCAGTGATGGGCGACATCGCCGTTATGGCCCGCGACCTCCGCACGGCGCTGGAAAGCCCTCTGATCGATGATGGGGCCGCTGACGGTAGGCTGGCCATGCTGCTGGAAAGCCTGGTGGAGGCGGGTCGCCGTTATCCCGCGCTCGATTACCGATCATTCGCCCAGGCGCCCCTGACATCACTGGGGCCAGCGGTCGCAGCGATCGGCCTGATCGACTTCGCCTTGTCTACGCGCGACCTGTGGAGCGCCCCGTTGGGATCCCCGGCGCTGTTCCACCATGTCGCCCGGCTGGATAGCAGGGGGCTTGGGCCGTATCTGGGCAATATCGGCCGGCTGGCGCGAAACAGTCGCGATGTGATCGACCTTGCCCGTATCGCGCGGGATGCCGCGATCGAGGCCGGAGACGACGAGGCGTCGCAAGGCGCATGGACCACGCTTCTGTCGCGCGGTTGTCGAGGTGAATTGCTTTACGAGGTAGTGGATGACCTGGGCGATCATGCCGTGCATGGTGCGCTGTCAGCGATCCTCGACCGCGTCACGTCGCGACCGGCTGCTGCAATCGATACCGACATGGTGAAGCGCGTGCGCGATGCGGGCCTCGACAATGCCGATTACGTGCTGGCGGCGCGCGCGCAGCAGGTGATTGCGCGATTACATCCGGATAACAGGCTGGAAGGCGTGATCCTCGGTTCCATCGAGGCGAGCGGGGGCGAGTTCGGCCGCGCCGAAGCGATCTTTCGCCACTGGTTGGAGCGCGCGCCTGACGATCAGGAGGTGCGCGCGCGGTTGCTGGCGGTGAGGGCGGATCGGTTCGACCGCTTCGCCATTCCGTATGGCTACGGCTCGCCGGCGGATCGGCGCGACACCCGGTTGCGCCGGCGCGGTGTGGCGCCCGACTATCCCCGCCGGCGCGGCGAGCGCGTCGCGGCAGTGGACGTCGGTTAGCTAAGGGCCTCAGGCCAGCCGGTCTGCCTCCGTGGCGGCGAGGAACAGGTGATAGAGCGAACTGGCCGGGACGTAGTCGACCAGCGGATCGCCGGTGGGCGAGATATGGTCGGTCCATCCCCCCGCGAACGGTCCGGCCAGGAAATGCGCCTCCAGCAGCGCCGCCATCCGCCTCGCCTGTCCGAACGCCTCCGCGTCGCCATCGCGGTGGCGGACGACGGCTGCCTTGATCGCCTCGGTGTGCGGCCATAGCCGGTGGGATGGCCTGACTACCTGCCCGCTCGCGTCCACCTCGTCATGGATCAGACCGCCTGGGGCATGGCCGTGCCTAGCGGCCGTGGCGTGCAGGATGGCGCGCCATTCGCCCTGATCCTGCCCGGAAAGGCGTGCGTGCCGGTCGAGCAGCCAGGCCCATTCGTAATGATGCCCCGGCTCGAACACGTTCCCCATCGCCGGATCGGCATGGGGGCTCCAGTCGTGCGCGAAATGCTCCAGCAGCACGCCGCGATCGGCCTTGGCCATGTGCCTGTGGAACAGCGACACCAGCGTGTCGGCGCGCTCCAGCCAGCCCTGCCCCGGCACCGCTTCCTCCAGCGCCAGATAGGCTTCGAGCAGGTGCATTTGCGGGTTCTGCCGCTTGGCGGACCCGGCCGCGGGCAGCGCGTCGACCACTCCGCCATGGACGGGATCGACCATGTCGCGCTCGACAAAGGCGGTGATTCGCCCGGCAAGCGCCATCAGCGCCGGGTCGCCATTCAGGCGATGAAGGTGGGCGATCGCGAACAGCACAAAGGCATGGGTGTAGGAATCGCGCGTCGCCGACACCTGCCGGCCCGAAGCCGGGTCGATCGAGAAGGCGACGCTCGCCACCTCCGCGCCCTCTTCGCAGAAATCGCGGCGCAGCGATGCCATCGCCGTCTCTGCCAGCGCCGCGCCGGGTGCGTACCAGCCGAGTTCAGCCGCGTGTGCATAGACGTAGGTTTGTCGCGCCTGCACCATTGCGCGATGCGGCACGGCAAGCGGCCGACCCGACCGGTCGAGCCGCTCGACGAAGCGGCCATGGGCGGTATCGAACCCCTGCGTCGCCCAGACGGGCAGCGCCTGTTCCCGGTTCCAGTTCACGAAAGACTTCACGTCGCCTGCCCTTTTCCGGCCCTGGGCGCTCCTACCCGGCCCGGCCGGTGACGTCATCATCCTGCACCGGCAGGCGCAGGCGTTGGAGCCAGCCGGCAACGGCCGCGTCGAGGTCGCAAGTGTCGCTGGCCAGGCGCTCGGCCGGAATGCCGGCGCAGCGGGCAGCCTCGACGTCGCTCGCCTTGTCACCGAACAGGATCGCGCGGGTCCGGTCCACCGGCCATTCGGCCATGGCGGTAAGGATCATGCCGGGCCCGGGCTTGCGATCGGGATGATCGATCGCAAACCGGGCCACCGTGCCCCCCGGATGATAGGGCGCGACGTAGAAGGCATCTATCCACGCTCCCTCCTCGCCCAGCCGCTCCTGTATCGCGGCATGAAAGCGGTCCACCGCAGCCAGGTCGAACATCCCGCGCGCGACGCCCGATTGGTTGGTGACGACGATCACCAGGCATCCTGCCCGGTTGAGCCGGGCGATCCCGCGCGCCGCGGTGGGCGTCAGCGCCAGTGCGTCGGGGCGATGCGGATAGCCGGTGTCGACGTTGATGATGCCGTCACGATCGAGAAAGGCGGTGGGCCGCGCGCGGCTCATCGCGCCATCGTTTCCGTGATGGCGTCGAGCACGGTCGACAGGTGCCGGTTCCAGGTCGGCGCGCGCCAGCCGGCGATGCGCGCCAGGTGCCCGGCGCGTGCGGGATCGTGCGGATCGGCCAACGCCAGGATTGCGCGGCGCCAGCCGGGACCGTCCAGCGGATCGAGGAAACAGGGCGCATCGCCCCCCGCCTCGCGCAGCGCCGGCAGGTCGCTGCACAGCACGGGCACGCCGAGCGCCAGCGCCTCGGGCACCGGCATCCCGAACCCTTCGGCAAAGGAGGGCAACAACAGCCCGCGCGCACCGGCGAGCAACGCCCGCATCTGCTGGTCGGGCAGGCCGCTATGTTCCTCGACCAGCCCGACCAGCGCGGGGCAGCGGTCGAGCATGTCGACGATCTGCTCATTTTCCCAGCCCCTTCGCCCGACCAGCACCAGTCGGGGCACGGGCGGGGCACCCGCTGCGTGCTCCTCGGCCATCTGTCGCCACAGGTTGAGCAGCAGGAGGTGGTTCTTGCGTGGCTCGATCGTGCCGATGCATAGGAAATAGGGCTCTGCCGACGGGGAAGACGCCGGCTCGGGTGCGGGTGCCTCGTTCAGCCCCAGATGCGCGACGGCGACCGGCACGTCGCTCCGTCCCGCCCCGCGCAAATAGGGCCGGAACGCCGCTGCCGTGGCGTGGGAGTTGGCGATCACGACATCTGCCATGCCCGCCACCGTTCGGATGCGCTTCAGGTGCAAGTCGCTGCCGCCCGGTCGCGCATATTCGGGGAACTCGATCGGGATCAGGTCGTGCAGCAGGCAGGCAAAGGCCGCGTGCTCCCGCGCCAGGATCGCGCGCACCAGCGCCGGGCGATGCAGGTGGTGGGGAGAGCTTTGCAGCAGGACCCGCGGACCTCGCGGGGGTGGCACCGGCGCCGGGCGAACCAGCATCAGCCGGTGCAGCAGCCCGGGCCAGCCCCCCGCCCCTTTCACCGGGCGCCCCGCGCCGGCCGTCCACAGCCGCTCCACCTCGTCCAGGAACCGCTCCGCGCGGGGTGCCGGGATGCGTCCATAGATGCCGGTCGGGTGGACGGCCGCAAAGGAAAGCCGGTCGGGAATGCGCCGTTTCAACTCGCGCGCATAAGCAAGCTCGACCCGATCGACCCCGGTCGGCGTCGCGTGACGGATGCGGGAAACCAGGCGCGACAGATCGAGGACCAACTCGACGTTGCAGCCGGGCATCCTGAGGTCGCCGGCTATGGTCTGCATGGCGCCCCGTTCCATGGACGCCGCGTCTGCCGCCCGGGCCGTTTTTTTGCAAATGAAAGCGCCGCGAGGCACACGGGGCTATCCATCCTGGTGGTGACCGCGCCGCCCCCCGGCGATAGGAAGGCCGGATGACCACGCCGCCCACCGCCCAGGAACTCGACAAGCTGCGGCTGATGCTGTCGCTGCTGAACGAGCAATCCCAGCCCAATATCAATGCACTGACCGAGGCGGTGCGTAACATCCCGGTGGCGCATCTCAGCATCAAGACGTTCGGCTACGACCTCGCGCGCAGCCTGGTGGCGGCCCTGCCCGTCCGCCAGCATAGGGCCGCCCGCCATGTCGGGCTGACCTGCCGAGCCTCGCTCCAGGCGGATCTGGAAAGCGACTGGGCCGCCTACTGGTGCGGCCAGCTCCACACGCCGGTCGTGTTCCACCGCAAGCTGTGGGAGCTCGCCTATGTGCTTCAGGCGATCCACGAGAACGGCCATCTGCGCGATGGGGCGCGCGGGCTCGGCTTCGGCTGCGGGGTGGAGCCTCTGCCCAGCTACTTGGCCGCGCATGGCGTGTCGGTCACCATGACCGACCTGAAGCCCGCCGAGGCCGAGGCGGCCGGCTGGTCGGCGACCAACCAGCACGCCGCCAATGTGGCGATGGCGTTCCACCCTCACCTCGTGACGCGCGAGCGTTTCGACGAAAAGGTGGAGTTGCGCTATGTCGACATGAACGCGATCCCGCCGGAGCTCGCCGGCTACGACTTCTGCTGGTCGATTTGCGCGCTGGAGCATCTGGGCTCGATCGACCGCGGCCTCGCTTTCATCGAGAACACGCTGGCGACGCTGAAGCCGGGCGGACTGTCGGTGCATACCACGGAGTTCAACATCAACGCTGCCGGGCCGACGATCGACAACTGGCCCACCGTGCTGTTCCAGCGCCGCCATATCGAGGCACTGGCGGAGCGGCTGCGCGTCGAGGGGCATGACGTCGCCCCGCTCGACTTCTCGCTGGGGGACGGTCCGCTCGATCGGTTCATCGACCTGCCCCCCTTCCACCATGACCTGTCGCCCGAGCTGGCCGAGTGGCTGGGCTCGCCCCAGCACCTGAAGGTGGCGGTGGACGGCTTCGCGGCGACCTGCTTCGGCATGGTCGTGCGAAAGCGCGCCTGACCCCGTCACCCATGTCCCCGTTCCGACAGATCGCCAAGCTGGTGCGGCTGCGCTTCGGCCTGCCGCTCGTCCGCCGCGCCGATAGGGCGCGCGAGGCGGGCGAGTGGGTCGAGGCGGTGTTGGACTACCGCCGCGGGCTGGAATGGCTGCCGTGGCGCGAGGACCTGAAGGTTCAGATCGGTAACTGCCTGAAGGAATTCGGCGATTATAGCGGGGCGATGCGGGCTTATGGCTCGGTAACGGGCGGGACCAGCCTGCCGGAGGCGCGCAAGCAGGCGGCGGATGCTGGCCGTCGCGCGGGTACGATCCTGCTTCCCTTCGCCATCGGCGAGGCGCCCGACGCGATCGGGGGTGCGCGCACGCGGGAAAGCGTGCCGCCCCTGTCGGAAGCGCTGCTTCCCAACCGCATCCGCCTCGATGCGACGGAGCCGCGCGGCTGGCTGGGCGTGCTGGGCAAGGAGGGGCATGTCAGCAGCCGGCTGCGCGGCACCGGCTATGCGGCGATCAAGCTCGACCAGGTTGGCGCGATAGTGATCGAGCGCGACGGCGCGCAGGAGCCGCTGCTGGCGGGCGTCGTGGCGATCCGCGGTCGGGTTTCCGCGCTGGGGGCGCTGGAGGAGGTCGCCGTTGAGATCGGCCAGGGCGAGGCGGCCGCGACCGTTCGCGCGCCGCTTCATCCCGTGTCTGGCCGCCATCCGCTGAAGCTCCATGTCTTCAACATCTGGATCGACGCCGCCACCCTGCCGCGCGGTCGTCACTGGCTGAGCGTCGGCGTCGTCGCCGCGAAGATCGCCCCGGCCGGGCTGTTCGTGAACATCGGCGACCCTGCGGACGCCGGCACCCTTGCCAGCTCCAACAGCTTCCTGCTCGCCCCTCCCCATGCACCCGGCGATCTGGACCGGGCGGTGACGGCGATGCCCGCGATCGTTCGGTCCGCCGCGCGCACCCTGTTCGACCGGCCGATCGCGTCGATTCTCGCCGTGCGGGTGGACCAGCTTGGCGACGTGTCCGCCTCGCTGCCGGCGCTGGCGAGGTTGCGCGCGCTGTTCCCCGACGCCCGGCTAACCGTGCTGGCCCAGCCGGGGACCCAGGCGGTTATCGAGGCGTGCGGCCTGGCGGATGAGGTGCTGCCGATCACGCTCGGTTATGATCCCGTCTCCGAGCGTCGCCGCCTGGACTTGGCGGAGGAGGATCGCGTCAGGGCGGTACTCGGGACCCGCCGGATCGATCTCGCCATCGACCTGTCGCCCGGCGACGAAAGCAGGCCGCTGCTGCTGCTGACGGGGGCGGCCTATCTGGTTGGTTTCAATCCCGATCGCTTCACCTTTCTCGACTTCGGCATTGCTGCCCGCTCGCGCGACAAGGTGAACCAGCTCGAAAAGCTGTCTCACGCCGCGGCCGTGTCCATGCTGGTAGAGGCGCTGGCGATCGCGGCCGCGCCGGCGCGGCCGGCCGTGCCGATCGCCTCCGCGCCCGACGCGGTGCGCGCGCTGGGGCTGGAACCGCAGGGTTATGTCGTGCTGCACCTCGGCGCGCGCCATGCGATCAATCGCTGGCCCACCGAGCGCTTCGTCGCCCTGTGCCGGCGCCTGCTGGCGGAAACGCCCTGGCAGGTGGCGGTGTTCGCCGACCGCGAGGTCGAGGCGCTGGCCGGCCTTTCCGGTGAACGGGTGCGGGTGTTCGGCCTGATCGAGCCTGCCCGGTTCGACACCATCCTGTCGGGCGCGCGGGCAATGGTCGGCAATGACTCGGGCCCCAAGCATCTTGCGGCCGTGCGCGGCGTGCCGACAGTCAGCGTCCATGTCGACCGGCTCAACTGGAACGAATGGGGCCAGGAAGGTGTGGGCGCGATCGTGTCGAAGCCGATGCCGTGCACCGGCTGCGGCCTGAACGACATCGCGATGTGCGGTCGCGAGGCGGTATGCGTCCAGGCGATCACCGTCGACGAGGTTTTCGCGGCGCTGTCCGACTATATCTGATCCGGGGACATTGCTGGCAGTTCGCACAGGATTGACGTGGCGTGGTTGGGATATACATGATGTATATCCTTGAGGCCGGCTGATGACTCGAACGACCGTGTTTCAGTCGAACCGTTCGCAGGCAGTACGCCTTCCCAAGGACGTCGCCTTCCCGGCAGATGTGCGTGAAGTGTCGATACGACGTGACGGCGCCAACCGCGTCATCGTTCCGGCCGATCGGGCATGGGACGATTTCTTCGCAGCTCCGGCGATTGATCTTGGCGATCGCGATCAGCCAGCCGGGCAGGAACGCGAGCCTTTCTGATGCTCCGGTACATGCTCGACACCAATTTGTGCATCCGGGTGCTGCGTGATCGGCCGCAAGCGATCCGCGCCCGCTTCAACGACGAAGCGGACGGCCTGTGCATTTCGACCATCGTCCTCACCGAGCTTCTGCATGGTGCCGCCAAATCGGCACGGCCGATCGAAAACCGAAACGAGGCGGAGCGATTTGCAGGCCGCCTCGCTGTGCTGCCGTTCGACGCCGACGCTGCCGCCCATGCCGGCGATATCCGCGCGACCCTGGAGCGCGGAGGGCGATCGATCGGCGGCTATGACGTCCTGATTGCCGGCCATGCGCGGAGCCGCGGCCTGGTTATCGTTACAGGCAATCTTGGCGAGTTCGAGCGAGTGCAGGGACTGCGTTGCGAGAATTGGTTGCCGCCCAGCTAGACGGCAATCATCATCCTGCGGCCGCTTCCTTCACCACCGCGTCGATCGCCAGCAGCTGGCGCAGCAGGGGCTCCATCGCATCGAGGGGCCAGGCGTTGGGGCCGTCGGACAGGGCGTTGTCGGGATCGGGGTGCGTTTCCACGAACAGCCCGGCCACGCCCGCCCCCACGGCCGCGCGCGCCAGTACCGGCACGAACTCGCGCTGGCCGCCCGAGCGGTCGCCCTGCCCGCCCGGCAGCTGCACCGAATGGGTGGCGTCGAACACCACCGGGCAGCCGGTGTCCCGCATGATCGCCAGGCTCCGCATGTCCGACACCAGATTGTTGTAGCCGAACGAGGCGCCGCGCTCGCAGACGGTGAAGCTGTCGGGGTCGCATCCCGCGGCGCTCGCCGCGCGGCGCGCCTTGTCCACGACGTTCTTCATGTCGCCCGGCGCCATGAACTGCGCCTTCTTGATGTTGACCGGCTTGCCGCTGGTCGCGACCGCTTCGATGAAATCAGTCTGGCGGGCGAGGAAGGCAGGGGTCTGGAGCACGTCCACCACCTCCGCGACGGGCGTCACCTGCTCCGCCGTATGCACGTCGGTCAGCACCGGCACGCCGATCTCGGCGCGCACCTTGGCCAGGATGCGAAGGCCCTCGTCCATGCCCGGCCCGCGGAACGACAGGCCCGAGCTGCGGTTCGCCTTGTCAAAGGAACTCTTGTAGATCAGCAGGATACCGAGCCTGTCCGCCATGTCCTTCAGCGCCTGGGCCGTGGACAGCGCCAATGCCTCGGTTTCGATGGCGCACGGGCCCGCGATCAGGAACAGGGGCTCGTCCGGGCCGATCGCCTTGCCGCACAACCGCATCTTCGCTTCCATCCCTCGTGGTTCATCGCGCCATGGCCGGACGACAGAACGCCCCTTTTTGCGATGCGTCATGGTTTGCGCTAAACCGATGACATTGTCTCCGGCAGAAGGCTCGTACCTTCGGCAAGGCAGGGCCGCCACAGCGTAATGTGGACAGGCCGGGTGTAGAGGTGAAGGCTGTATGCGTAGCGTGGCGATGCACCGGACCAGCGACGCGGCCTTCGAGTCGGCGCTCAGAACCGTCCGGATCGAGCAGGAAGCGCTGTCCACCCTGGCGACCGCCCTTGAGCAGCCCTCGCTTCGGGACGCGTTCGGCAGGACGATCGCCATGCTTGCCGCCGCCTCCGGCCGGCTGATCGTGACGGGAATGGGCAAGAGCGGGATCATCGGCCGCAAGATTGCCGCGACCATGACCTCCACCGGCACGCCCTCGCTGTTCATTCATCCGGGCGAGGCGAGCCATGGCGACCTGGGGATGATTACCCCTGACGATATCGTGCTGGCGATCACCTGGTCCGGGGAAACGACGGAGCTGGGCGACATGATCGCCTATTGCCGCAGGTTCGGCGTAAAGCTGATCGTCGCGACCGCGAAGCCGGACAGCACCGCCGGCAGGGCGGCCGATATCTGCCTGGCGTTGCCCCATGTGCGCGAGGCGTGTCCGAACGAGCTTGCCCCGACATCGTCCACCACGCTTCAGGCGGTGCTGGGCGACGCCCTGGCCATCGCGCTGATCGAGCAGCGCGGCTTTTCGAAGTCGGATTTCCTGGCCTTCCACCCGGGCGGACGCCTGGGGGCGCAGCTCACCACGGTCGAGCAGCTGATGGGCAGGGGCGAAGATGTTCCGATCGTCCGCACCGACGCGACGCTGATGGACGCGACCTTCGAGATGAGCCGCAAGCGCTACGGCTCCACCGCGGTCGTCGATGATGGCGGCAATCTGGTGGGCGTCTTCACCGATGGCGACCTGCGGCGCAGCTTCGCGTCGCAGCACCTGCATGACGCGATCGAGGCGCACATGACGCCCAATCCGCTGGCCGTTCCCGCCTGCACCCTGTCGACCGAGGCGCTGCGGATCATGAACGACAGCGCCGTCACCGTCCTGTTCGTCTGCGAGGGGGCAAGGCCGGTCGGCGTGCTCCACCTGCACGACCTGCTGCGCGCCGGCGTTGCCTGACGATGATTGCCCGGTGAGCGACCTGATCGTCGTCCCGGCGCGCTTCGGGTCGAAGCGCCTGCCGGGAAAGCCGCTCGTCGCCATTGCCGGCCGCACGCTGCTGGAGCGGGTCGTCCGCGTCGCGCGGAAAGCGGCCGGCATGGCCGGCGGATGCGAGCTGGTGGTCGCGACGGACGATGCCCGCATCGCCGCCCATGCGCGGGATCTCGGCTGCGAAGTCGCGATGACCTCGGCCGATATCAGCTCGGGCTCCGGCCGGGCCTGCGCGGCCGCGGCGATGCGGCCCGTCCGGCCCGGCATCGTCGTCAATCTCCAGGGGGACGCGCCCTTCGTCCCGGCGGAGATGGTCGCGGCGCTGATCGCGGCCGCGCGGGCGAGCGATGCCGCCTGCGTGACGCCGGTGGTGCGGCTCGACTGGCCGGCGCTCGATGCGATGCGGGCGCACAAGGCGCGCTCGCCGTTCAGCGGGACGACCTGCGCCAGGCGGCCAGACGGCAAGGCCCTCTGGTTCTCCAAGGCGATCATTCCCGCGATCCGCGACGAGGCCGCGCTGCGGGCGGCGGGGCCGCTGTCGCCGGTCTTCCGCCACCTCGGCCTGTACGCCTATCGGCTGGACGCGCTGGAGCGGTTCGAGGCGACCGTCCCCACCCCTTATGAACAGCTGGAAGGGCTGGAACAGCTCCGCTTTCTGGAAATGGGTCTCGACATCCAGACGGTCGAGGCGGCCCCGCCCGCCCATGCCATGTCGGGCATCGACACGGCGGAGGATGTCGCCCTGGCCGAGGCGCTGATCCGCCGCCTCGGCGATCCGTATCCTTCATGACGACCCTGGTGATCGTCCGCCACGGCAACAGCTTCGCCGACGGAGAGACGCCGCGCCGCATCGGCGCGCGGACCGACCTGCCCCTCGTCCCGTCCGGGCAGGAGCAGGCAGGGCGGCTCGGCGCCTGGTTTGCCGGTGAAGGCTGGCGCTTCGACCGCATCCTTTGCTCGCCGCTTCGCCGCACGCGCGAAACCGCCGAGGCGATCCGCGCGATGCAGACCGACCCGCCCGCGACGGAGTTGTCGGACCTGCTCGCCGAGATCGATCATGGCGTGGACGAGGACAGGCCGGATAGTGCCGTGATCGAGCGGATCGGCGCCGGGGCGCTGGCCGCGTGGGAGAAGGATGGCGCCGCGCCGGACGGCTGGACAGTGGATCGCGAGGCGAGGATCGAGGGCTGGCGGCACCTGTTCGCGCAACGGGACAGCGGCACGGTCCTGCTCGTCACCAGCAACGGCGCCGCGCGTTTCGCGCTGCTTGCCGACCCGACCCTGATGGCGCAGGCGAGCGCCCTGCCCTCGCTCAAGCTGCGGACCGGCGCGTTCGGCATCATTCAGGTCGATAACGGTTTGCGGCTTGCTGCCTGGGATCGTCGTCCCTGATAACACGGGGGCTCTGATTTACGGGGGGTGTTGCGCGGCACCGCAAGCTCGGTGAGATGTCATGCATGAGCCCGGCCCGCTACCTCCTGCTTCCCTGGTGGATCGCGCAGCTGCCGACCGGGACCAAGTCGTTCGCCGACAATCCCGTCATCGGCTCCCCCCTGCTCAACCGCTGGGGCCTGCATGTTGCGAGGGTCCGCATCGCAGCACGGCTTGCCGGCGCGCGCCGCAAGCGGCTGGCCCATCTGGTGTCGCCGGAGGATCGCGCCGCCTTCGACCGCGACGGGTTTGTGCTGAAGCCCGGCTTTCTCCCGCCCACCGCCTTTTACGCGCTCAGGCGGCAGGTTCTGAACCATGTCGCCCCGACACGCGAGATGGTGCAGGGCGACACGATTACCCGGCGCATTGCCCTTGATGGCCAAGCATTGGCGGCGATGCCGGCCGTGGCGGCGCTGATCGGCAGCGCCGAATGGCGCGGGCTGATGCGCTATGTTGGCAGCTTCGACAGCGAGCCGGTCGCCTATATAAAGACCATCCTTGCCCAGGTGAACGACGCCGAGCCCGATCCGCAGACCGCGCTTCATGCCGACACCTTCCATGCGACGGTCAAGGCGTGGCTGTTCCTGACCGACGTTGCCGAGGATGAAGGACCCTTTGTCTATGTCCCCGGCTCGCACCGGATGACGCCTGAGCGGCTGGCCTGGGAACGAGAGCGAAGCATCCGCGCCGGCACCGGGCTCGACCGGCTGTCGTCGCGAGGGTCGCTGCGGATCGCGGCCGGGGAGCTGGCCGCGCTGAACCTGCCGCCCCCGCACGCCTTTGCGGTGCCGGCGAACACGCTGGTGGTCGCGGACACGTCGGGCTTTCATGCGCGGGGGCCGTCGGTGCGGCCGTCGTCGCGGATCGAGATCTGGAGTTATGGCCGGCGCAATCCCTTCCTGCCCTGGACGGGACTGGATCCGCTCAGCCTGCCCGGCATTGCCGAGCGCCGCGCCCCGTACGCCTGGGCGGCCAGGGACCGGCTGCGGAGGGTATTGGGCCAGCCATGGGCCGATGCGGGGCTGAAGACCGCGGCCGCCCCGGCCCGGCTGGACGGATCGGTCAACTGACGCCATGCCCGCTGAAATGACGCGCGTGACCGTGCCGCTGCTCCGCGCGCCGCTCTTCCCCGGCCCTGCCGTGACGCTGTCGGAGGCGGCCACCGTGCCGCCCGCCGAGGATGTCGTCGTCGACCGCCTCATCGCGGCCATGCGGCAGATGCGGGTGGGCGGTGCCTTCTGGGAGAAACCTGTCGATCCGGCCGGATGGCGGCTGATCGTGCGCGCTCGCTCGATCCCGGAAGCCAGGAAGCTATGGGCCGGTCTGGACGAGTCCGAGCGGAGCGCCGCCCTCTGGCTCCTGCCCGCCTCCCTCGCCGGTCATGCCGGGATCGAAGCTCTCGGGCAGCGATCGGTGATGTTCGGCGAGGTCGATCCCTGGTCGCTGCTGCAAGGACATGTGCGGCTGCTGGCCCATGGCGACGATGAATGGGCGGCGCTGGCCGCTATCGCTGGATGCGCCGTGCAGTTTCTGTCGGTGGGCAGCCATGGCGCGCCTGGCATGACGGAGGCGCAGCTCCGCCGGCGTGTTGCCGACCATCTGCTGGGCGTGCGCTATCGCGATCCCTTCACCGGGCAGGACACGGACGCCGAGGCCGTCGTGGCTCAGCTTACCCATTGGCGCCGGATCGTCGACGCCAACCGCACGGTCGTCGCGGCGTGCGGCATGGCGTGGTGGAAGCGGCACGAGATCGCGCGCTTTCTCTGGTCACCGGGCAAGAAACTGCGTTTCTTCCGGTCGGAAAAACGTGCCCTCGCCCATGCCGCGCGCTGCAACGGCGCCGTGGCGGTATGGCCGTCGCGCATATCGGCCGCCATGGTCCGGCAGGCCGAGGCCATGGGCGTTCCGCTCGTTCGGGTGGAGGACGGTTTTGTCCGCTCGATCGGGCTGGGCAGCGATCTGGTGCCCCCCTCCTCCGTTACCGTCGATTGGCAGGGCATCCATTACGATCCGGGCCGCGCCAGCGATTTGGAAGCCCTGCTCGCCAGCGCCGATTTCCCGCTGCCGCTGCTGGCACGCGCCGCGCGACTGCGTGCGGCGATCCTGGCCGGGGGGATCAGCAAATATGGCGGGGCGGGCGAACATGTCCTGCCGGCCCGCCAGTCAGGGCGACGCCTGCTGCTCGTGCCGGGACAGGTCGAGGACGACATGTCCGTGCGGCTGGGCGGCGCGGGGCTGGCCAGCAACCTGGAGCTGCTGCGCCGCGCGCGGGCGCTGGAGCCTGACGCGGAAATCTGGTTCCGGCCGCATCCCGATGTCGATGCGGGCCACCGCAAGGGGGCGGTAAGCGATGCCGAGGCGCTGACCCTGGCCGATCGCGTCGTGCGCGGGGGCGGCATGGCCGAGCTGCTCGACCGGGTCGATGCCGTGCATGTCCTGACGTCGCTGACCGGGTTCGAGGCGCTGCTGCGCGGCCGCGACGTCACCTGCCACGGCATGCCCTTCTATGCGGGCTGGGGCCTGACGACCGACCTGATGCCGGCGTCCGAGCGGCGGGGGCGGCGACTGACGCTCGACCAGCTCGTCGCAGCGGTACTGATCCTGTACCCCCGCTATCTCGATCCCGTCACGGGCCTGCCCTGCGAGCCCGAAACGCTGATCCGGCGGATGGCGCACGGCGATGCCGCCAACCGGCTACGCTGGGTGACGCGTATTCGCCGGCTGCAAGGGCGCCTGATGAAGAGACGCCGTTAAGCGCCGGGACGACCCTCGGCCACGGCCGCGCCCTTGGGACCGACGCGGGAGCCGAACACGCGGTCCCAGAAGATGGCGGTAATCGCGTAATTGCCTTCCTGGCGGCCGAAATGGTGGCGCAGGTGATGCCGGCGAAGCTCACGCAACAGGCGGCCCCGTACCGGCAGCTGATGACAGGCATAATGGATGCTGTCGTACGTCACATAACCGATCGCGAAACCCAGGAAGAGCACCGATCCGGCATTGCCGAACAGCAGGACGAACAGCCCCCAGATGGCGGCGGACCATGTGACGCTGACGATGGGCGGCATCATGCTGCGATGCGGGTCGTTCGGATCGTCGTGATGATTGCCGTGCATCACGAAGCCCAGCCATCGGCCAAGGTCAGACCGGGGCTTCAGATGGAAGATGAAGCGATGCATGCAATATTCGAACAACGACCAGACGAGCAGGCCGAGCAGCACCAGCCCGACCCAGGCCATGCCGCTCGTCGTGCCCCAGCCCGCCCATAGCACCAGCAGCAGCAGCGCGGCCCAGATCATCGCAAAGGCCCGTGGCGACAACACCGTGAGGCGTTCCAGCCGATCGCTGCGGAACAGCCTCAGACGCTGCGGATAAGTACCGCCCGCGCTCGGTGTCGGGTTCTGCCTTCGGACTGGTCGACGCATACTATGCCCTGCCTATGGACAGAAGCTGGCTCTTACAGCCAAGCTGCCCTGATATGAAGGCACAATGCCGCGTATCCTCATAACCGGAGCGTCGAGTGGGCTTGGCGCTGCGATCGCCCGCCATTATGCCGGCCCGGACACCATGCTGCTGCTGTGGGGCCGCGACCGGACGCGGCTGGAGGCGGTTGCGGGCGATTGCCGGCGCGCCGGCGCGACGGTGGCGACCCGCTCGATGGACCTTGTCGACAGCGCAGCGGCGATCGCCGCGGTCGGGGAGGAGGACGCGGCCGGGCCGATCGACATCGCCGTGCTCGCTGCCGGATCGGGCGATATCCGGGTCGCGGGCGAGCGGGTGGAGAATCCGGCACAGGTCGCGAGGCTGGGGATCGTGAACTTCGTCACGCCGAGCGCGATGGCCGCGACGCTCGCGAACAGGATGGCCGCGCGAGGGCATGGCCACATCATCCTGATCGGATCGGCCGCGGCCTTTCATGCCCTCCCCTTCGCTACCGCCTATGCCGGGTCAAAGGCGGGACTTGCCCGCTTCGCCCAGGCGCTGCGGATCGGCATGGCGCCCCATGGCGTTCGCGTGCTGCTGGCATCGCCAGGGTTCATCGACACGCCGGGCGGCCGAAAGGTCCCCGCCCCGCAGCGCCTGCTGGTACAGCCCGCCTATGTCGCGGCGCGCATCGCCGACGCCAGTGCAAAGGGGCGCGCGCATCTGATCCTGCCCTGGCCCTTTACGCTGTTGCGGCTGGTGGATCGCCTCCTGCCGGCGCGGTTGCGGGACCGGCTGCTGCTCAGCCTTCGTTCGCCGACGGGTTGACGGCGGATCGGGGGCGGCCGGTGGTCGCGCCCCTTTCCACCCGTGCGGCGTGCAGGATGGCGTGGTGAAGCTCATCGGGCGTCAGGTTGACCCGGCCATCGTCGTTCGGAATGATCTTTCCGTCCGAGGAGAAGCGCAGCATCACATAGGGGGTGTGGCGGACGGGGGTCGGCTCGGTCACGCCCGGGATGCTCGGCCGGTGGTCCCCGAAGAAGACCAGCAGGGCCGGCCGGCCCGTACGCGCCAGATGGTCGATCAGATCGGTCAACATGCCGTCGCTGCTGCGGACATGATGGAGATAGGCGTCCAGACCGCCTGGCGAACCGGACACCCGTTCCTTCATCCAGGGGCCATGATTCTCCATCGTCACGGCATAGATGAACGTCGGTCCCGTCGCGGCGTCGATCAACGTGCCGAGCGACGCGCCGAGCGTCCTGTCGTTGACATATCGGCCATTGCCGGGCGCGACAGGCGGGAAGCTTTCCTCCCCAACCAGGCGGTCGAAGCCGATGGCCGGCATCAGCCGGTCGCGTCCGTAGAAGCGCAGATCGTGCGGATGCACGAACAGGGAGCGGTATCCCCATGCGCCGAGACGGGCGGACAGGGCGTATGATGCCTCGCCCCGTGCCGTGAGGAAGGGATCGTAGCGGCGGAACCCGAGCGCGGCCTCGCTGCGGCCGAACAGCACCCCGAATTCCGTCCGCATCGTATAGGCGCCGAAGCCGCTGACGGCGAGGTCGCCCCATTGCCATGCCATCGTCCGCGCCCGGGCGAGGCCGGGCAGCGCCAGCTCGCCATCTCCCGTCAGCTCGACGGGATCGGCGAAGGACTCGCACTGCACGACCAGTATGAGTTCGGGCGGTTCGGGATCGGCGACAGGCTCCCCCTCCCCGGCCGCTAGGGTCGGGGAAGCCGGCGGATCGGGCGTTTCGCGCCAGCGCAGCCAATAGAGAAGCAGGGAGGCGGCCAGGCCGTGCTTGGCGAGATCCGCCGGCATGTCGGGGGTCCGGGCCAAGGTCGCGCACGCTCCTCCGCCAAGCAGGGCGAGGATCGCTCCCGCTGCGGCCAGCAACAGCCCGACGCCGACGAGATGCGGCAGGAGGTGCGGCACGAACAGCCAAGCCAGTGCCAGCAACAGGCCCGCCGCTACGATGGCTGCTCCTGCCTTCTGCCGCGTGGAAAGGGCCGTCAGGTAGAAGCTGGGATGGCGCACCAGCGCGGCGAACAGCGCCAGGTCCGAGAACAGCAGTGGTTCGCCGAGCATCGCATATTTGGCATTGGAAGCGATGACGAACAGCAGCAGCAGGGCAACGGCCAGCGCCCCCGCGACCGGCATATTGCCTGAGATCGCAAGGAACAGCCCGAACAGCCCCGTCGTCACCGACAGGTGCAAGGCAAGGCCCGGCCAGCTTCGCCGGCGTGTCAGACGTGGTCGCACGGCCCGGTCCAGCAACACGGAGATGGCCATCGTCACCAGAAGAGAAACGGCACCGATCGCCACAGTTCCGCCGCGTTGCCAGCCTTAGATCATTCCTGCGAGGGTGCGCGGGAGGAAGACGGATGCAACAGGATAGCAGGCCGGATCAATATTGTCGCGGCCGGATGTTCTTGCGCTGACCCGGCCGCCTATCTAGCGCGCCCGTTTTGAGCACTTTACGGCAGCGACCCGAGTAAGGGGGGGTGACAGGGTGCACCGCCATCGCCTGTGCCAATGATGTGAGTAAAGGACTGCCGGATGACCGATCTGCCCGTCACCCCTTCGGCCTTGTCGAAGGTTGAGGCGCAGCCGCTCGCCCGGCGCAACATCCTGCTCCTGCAAGGGCTGATGGGGCCGCTTTTCCGCCGGGTCGGCCAAGCCCTGCGGCGCAACGGCTATGGTGTCTACAAGGTCAATTTCAACGGTGGCGACCGGCTGTTCTGGCGTCTGCCGGGCGGCACCGATTATCGGGGCAGCCTCTACGACTGGCCGGACGCGCTGGCCGGCATGATCCGGGAGCACGGCATCACGGACGTGGTGCTGTTCGGCGACTGCCGGCCGCTGCATATGGCCGCCATCGGGACATGCCGCGAGCTGCACGTTCCCGTTCACGTCTTCGAGGAAGGATATATCCGGCCGGACTGGGTGACGTTCGAGGCGGGCGGCGTGAACGGGCATTCGAGCCTGCCCCGCGATCCGGCCTGGTACCGGGCGGAAGCGGCGTCCCTTCCCCCCTTGCCGGAACACCGCCAGGTCCCGTCATCCTTTCGGCGCCGCGCGCTGGAGGCGGTCGCCTATAACTTCGCCGACGTGTTCACCCGGTGGCGCTATCCGTATTGGAAGAACCATCGTCCCTGGCATCCCCTGGTGGAAGCCGTCGGCTGGGTCCGGCGGTTGCAGCGTCGCAAGGAGGCCGGCGCGCGCTCGAAAGCCCTGGTCGCCAGGCTGGAAGGTAGCGCCGTCCCCTATATGCTGTTCCCGCTTCAGCTCGATTCCGACGCGCAGATCCGGCTGCATTCCTCCTTCGCGGGGGTGGCGGATGCGTTGCGGATGGTGATCCGATCCTTTGCCGACCACGCCCCCGCCGGGCTGCGGCTGGTGATCAAGGAGCATCCGCTGGACAACGGGGTTCGCGACTGGCGGGGCGAGGCGGCCGCGCTCGCCGAACTTCACGGCGTGGCCGATCGCGTCGACTATATGGAAAGCGGCGATATCGTCCCGGTCGCTCGCCAGGCGAAGGGGATGGTGACGATCAACAGCACCAGCGGAACGCTGGCCTTGGCGCTTGGCGTGCCGGTGATCGTGCTGGGCCAGGCCGTCTACGACATAGAAGGCATAACCTTTCAGGGAGACCTGGACGATTTCTGGCAGGACCCGGTCAGGCCCGACCCGGAAACCTTTTCCGCCTTTCGCCGCGTGCTCATCGATCGATGCCTCGTGCCCGGCGGGTTCTTCTCCGAGGAGGCCCTGGCGCAGGTCATGCAGGGCGTCGTCGCCCGGCTGGGCGGGGCCGATCCCCGGATCCCGGCGCAGAAAGCGTCCTTAACCTCCATCCGCTAAGAATTGACCCGGATCGGAAACCTGGGAAGTCCCGCTCATGCCCGTCATACAGCGCATCGTCGTCAGCGACGGGACGGAGCTCGCGTGAAGGGGATCATCCTCGCGGGCGGGTCGGGCACCCGCCTTCACCCTGCGACGCTGGTGGTGAACAAGCAGCTGCTGCCCGTCTACGACAAGCCGATGATCTATTACCCGCTGTCGGTGCTGATGCTGGCGGGGATTCGGGACATCCTGATCGTCTCCAGCCCCGATTACCTGCCCAACTACCGGCGCCTGTTCGGCGACGGCGCGGCGCTGGGCCTGTCGATCGATTATGTCGAGCAGCACCGGCCCGAGGGGTTGCCGCAAGCCTTCACCTTGGGGCGCGAGTGGATCGCGGGCGAGCCTGTCGCGCTGATCTTGGGCGACAACATCTTCTACGGCAACGGACTGGTCGGCCTGTGCCGGCGTGCCGCGGCGTGGACGCAGGGGGCGACCGTGTTCGGCTATCACGTCCCCGATCCGCACCGTTACGGCGTGATCGGCCTGGACGAGGCGGGACGCGTCACCAGCCTGGAGGAAAAGCCGGTCGCGCCGAAATCCAACTGCGCGATGACGGGATTGTACTTCTTCGACAGCCGCGCCAGCGATTTCGCGGCCGGCCTAAAACCCTCAGCACGGGGCGAGCTGGAGATCACCGACCTGGCGCGCTGCTATCTGGACAGGGGCGACCTTCGAGTGGAGCAGATGGGGCGCGGCTATGCCTGGCTCGACACGGGAACCCATGAATCGCTGTTGGAAGCGGCGGAGTTCGTCCGCACCGTCCAGCATCGCCAGGGCATCCAGATCGCCTGCCTGGAGGAGATCGCCTATCATCAGGGCCTGATCACGGCGGAGCAGGCGCGGACGCTGGCCGCGGGGCTGGCCAGGTCACCTTATGGCGCGGCGATCCTGAGGGCGATCAACAGTCCGCGCTGACATATCGAGCCATCTATTTGTCTACATGTCGTCAGGTAGACAATTCTACGCCGCGATCCCGCGCCGCTCGGATGCCCTGGCCTCGACCAGCGGCCGCCACCATGCCTCGTTATCGAGATACCAGCGCACCGTCTTCTCGATCCCGGTCTCGAACGTTTCCTGCGGACGCCAGGCGAGCTCGTCGCCGATGCGGGTCGCGTCGATCGCATAGCGCTTGTCATGGCCCGGCCGGTCGGCGACCGAGCTGATCTGCTCGGCATAGGACTGGCCGTCGCCGCGCGGGCGCAGCCGGTCGAGGATCGCGCAGACGGTGTTCACCACCTCGATGTTCTGTTTCTCGTTATGGCCACCGACATTGTAGGTGCGGCCGACCTGCCCCCGCTCGAACACCGCCTGGAGCGCGCGGACATGGTCCTCCACGAACAGCCAGTCGCGGACCTGATCGCCCTTGCCGTAGACGGGCAGCGGCTCTCCGGCGATCGCCTTGACGATCATCAGCGGGATCAGCTTTTCGGGGAAGTGATAAGGCCCGTAATTGTTCGAGCAGTTGGTGATCAGCAC
>CAKTFL010000002.1 GCA_934555855.1 uncultured Sphingomonas sp.
TGCTTCACCTGCGCTCATGCGCAACAACACCGGTCGGTCTCTGGTCAACGCTGGATGAGAGATTGGGGTCACGTCAGGCGCTCGCGGAGCGCCTCTACACCTATAACGTGCAGCTGTCCGCTGCCCTCTATGGGCCGCTCCACATGCAGGAGGTCTCGCTCCGCAACATGGCGGATCAGGCGCTGGCACAACGCTACGGAGCGGCGTGGCATCTCAATCCGGCGGTGCTGATCGATCGCTACCAACGTGACAATGTCAGCAAGGCCGTTCAGTCTCTTCAGCAGGTCGGCAAGGCGGGGACGCGGCCACAGGTGATCGCGGAACTCAATTTCGGGTTTTGGTCCTCGCTGTTCGGGCGCCAATCGCACCACCTCTGGCAGACCTTGCGGCCGATCTTCCAGGCGCGCGGGATCCAGCGCGGTGCCGTCGCGCAGAATCTGCGCGAGCTTCGCCTGCTGCGCAACCGCATCGCCCATTACGAGCCGATCATCGCGCTGCCGCTCGCCCAGCGTTACGCCGATATCACGACGCTGACGGGATGGCTGTCGCCCTCCGCCGCCGGCTGGATCGCGCGCTACTCGACCTGGTCGGCGCTGTATCCCGCGATCCCGATCCTCGTGCCCGACCCGGCCAGCGGGGCGCTGACGGTCGCGGCGGGCGCGATCCCCTATCTGCCAGCGTGAGCGCGCGCTCCTATCCCACGACGCCGGACGGGCGCTATTTTGTGGTGCGGGGACGGCTCTGGCGAACGAGCAATCCGGCGCTCGACGCGGATACCCGGGATCGCCTGGTTCACGACCTGATGGCGGCGCGTCGCGGCGTCGCCGCAGCAAGGCGATCCGGCGATCCTGACGCCGAGGCTGCGGCGCATGAGGCGGTGAACCGGGCGAAGGTCGCGCTGGGGGAGCGCGGCCCGGTCTGGTGGAAGGACGGCGCGCCCGATCTTAACCGCCATCTCGCGCGCACCGGCCCTTATGCCCGATGGTACGCCGACCTCGAGGAGGGCGAACGCTAGCGCTGTTCACGATCCCGCTCGTGCGGCATTCTGGGATGGCGGCGTGCAGAGAGGGAGAGACGCATGGCCGGCCACCGCATCTATGCGACGAGCGTCGCCAGCGTGTATCCTGCCTATGTCGCCAAAGCGGAAAGAAAGGGACGCTCCAAGAGCGAGGTCGACCAGATCATCTGCTGGCTGACCGGGCGCAGCCAGGAAAGCCTTGATGCCGCGTTGATGGACAAGACCAGCTTCGAAGATTTCTTTGCGACCGCGCCGCACATGAACCCCGATCGCACCCTCATCACGGGCGTCGTCTGCGGAATTCGCGTAGAGACTGTCGAGGAGTCGACGATGCGCGAGATCCGCTATCTCGACAAGCTGATCGACGAGCTCGCCAAAGGCAGACCGATGACGAAGATCCTACGCGGCACCGCCTGAGCCCGATGTTGCTGGACGAGTCGGGCAAAGGTCTGGAAACCAGTTCATGAAACAGGAGGGGAAAGCCTTCCCCTGATGGCGAGCCTGTAGTCTCGCCCTACCCCTTTTGCGGGGATACCCCGCAGCGCCCCGTGCTGTGGACGCCGCGCACGCGCGACGGCGTCTCTGTTGGCCTCTCCCGTAGAGCGGGTGCGGGCGTCGCTTCCTCCTAGGCCCGCCACGGCGGCCTGCAAGCCTGCCGGCTGCTCCACTCCGTTTCGCCCCTGCGCGTGCCGCTTGGGTGCTGGCCGCCGCTCGAAGCGGGCCTTTCCGGTCGCTCTCGCCGCCCACCCCCGCTTCCGGGGGAGCCTGTTGGATTTTGGGTGGTGAGGAGGTGAGGACATGCATCCAACCCATCGTCGCCGTGCCCGTGGAGAGGTTCGGCAGGTTCCGGCCGAGGCGCCGCGCGCCAATCTTTATGACGAGGTGACCGCGAGGATCGTGGCGGAACTGGAGGCGGGGCGCATCCCTTGGGTCCAGCCTTGGGGCACCACTACTGCCGCTGCGCCGGGGCTTCCGCGCAATGCGCTGACCGGGCGCACCTATAGCGGCGTCAATGTGCTCCTCTTGTGGGGGGCCGTCATCGAGCATGGGCATGCATCGCAAAGCTGGCTGACCTTCCGGCAGGCACAGGAGGCAGGCGGCTGCGTTCGCAAGGGTGAGCGTGGCGTGACCGTGGTCTATGCCGACCGCTTCATTCCCAAGGGCGAGGCAGAGCGGGCCGCGCGTGAGGATGAGAGCGCCCGCGCAGTGCCGTTCCTCAAACGCTTCACCGTGTTCAACGTCGCGCAGTGCGAGGGGCTGAGGCCGGGGCTGGCCGGTGATCCCGAGCCGCTTCCCGAATGCGAGATCGTGCCCGTCGCCGAGGCGCTCATCAAAGCCTCGAAGGCGGATTTCCGTATCGGCGGAAACAAGGCCTTCTATGTGCCGTCCGCCGACTTCGTGGCCGTGCCGCCGCAGCCGGCCTTCTTCGACCAGATCAATTATTACAGGACCTGTCTCCACGAACTGACCCACTGGACCGGCCACGCCTCCCGGCTGGCGCGCGACTTTTCGGGCGGGTTCGGGACCAAGCTCTATGCCCGCGAGGAACTGGTCGCGGAGATGGGTTCGGCCTTCCTCTGCGCTGCCCTCGGTATCGTGCCGACCGTCCGCCATGCCGACTATTTGGCAAGCTGGCTGGAGGTGCTGCGCGAGGACAATCGGGCGATCTTCCGCGCGGCGAGCGCCGCCAGCAAGGCCGCCGACTATCTGCTGGCGTTCCATCATGACCCGGTGGCGGAAGGGAGGATGGCGGCATGATCCTCCTGCCTCCCACGGTCCGCTCCGCCCTGCGCGCCAACGACATTTCTCGTCGGGCCGCAGCGGCGCAGGGCATGGCCGAACCCGATCCGATGCCGGTGCTCAAGCTGTTCAACCCCTTGGGCGCTGCGACGTGGCTCGCGACCGAGCTGGACGAGGACGGCGACGTGCTGTTCGGCCTTGCCGATCTTGGCTTCGGCTGTCCCGAGCTTGGCTCCTTCTCGCTGTCGGAGATCGCCAGCGTCCGGCTGCCCTTCGGCCTCTCCATCGAGCGCGACGAGGGGTTCGACGGCCTCGCGCCGCTGTCGCGCTGGGCTGATCTGGCCCGCGTTCACGGTTCCCTTCTCGATGCCGAGCGCGTGCTGCGCGCCGGTTCATCGCCCGAGCTTCCGTCCGACGACGGCTGACGCGCGGCGCGTTCTCGCCGCAATCCAAGCCGGTCCCGCCCATCCTGCAAGATCAACGGGACCGGCACTCCAAAGGAGCAAGTGCCATGAAACTCGAATTTGTCCCGCTCGACAAGCTCATCGTGAGCAAGACCAACATGCGTGCGGGTCGCAAAGCGCCCGACGTTGCCGACATCCTGCCCTCGATCCGCGCGCGCGGTGTGCTCGTGCCGCTGATCGTTCGACCCGAGGCCGAGGGCGACCGGTACGAGATCGTCGCCGGCCGCCGCCGCCATGCCGCCGCCACCGTCGTCGCGGAGGAGAACGGCGTCGCCGAACCGCTGCCCGCCGCGATCATTGATCCCGGTGATGACGCGGCAGCGCTGGAGGCGTCGCTCCTGGAAAACATCGCCCGGCTCGATCCGGACGAGGTGACGCAGTGGGAAACGTTCGTCAGGCTGGTCCGCGAAGGCCGGAAGGTCGAGGATATCGCCGCGACGTTCGGCCTGCCCGAGCCGATGGTCCGGCGTGTGCTGGCGCTCGGCAATCTGCTGCCTCGCATCCGTGACCTCTACCGCCGCGAGAAGATCGACGCGGCCACGGTGCGGCACCTCACGATGGCGACCAAGCAGCGGCAGCGCGACTGGCTGGCCCTGTTCGACGATCCCGACCAGCGCGCGCCGAGCGGCCATCAATTAAAGGCATGGCTGTTCGGCGGCGCATCGATCGCCACCGATGTCGCGCTCTTCGACCTTGCTACCTATCCGGGTCAGACCGTCGCCACCCTGTTCGGTGACGAAGCCTATTTCGCCGATCCCGACCAATTCTGGGCGGCGCAGATGGCGGCGGTCGAGGAACGCCGCACCGCCTATCTCGAAGCGGGCTGGACCGATGCGATCGTCGTGGCCCCGAGCGAGCATTTCCACTCGTGGGAGTATGAGAAGGCGGCGAAGCGCACGGGCGGCCGGGTCTATATCGATGTTCGTCCCACCGGTGAGGTGACAATCCACGAGGGGTATCTCTCCCGCAAGGAAGCGCGTCGCCCCGAGCGGCAGGAGGACACCGGCACCAAGACCGTCCGGCCGGAGATCACCAGCGGGATGCAGACCTATATCGACCTCCATCGCCATTCGGCCGCGCGGACCGAGATGTTGGGCTGCCCAATGATCGCCCTGCTCCTGATGGTCGCCCATGCCATCGTCGGTTCCCCACTCTGGACGGTGCGGCCGGACCCGCACGGCACCCGCCATGCCGACACGGCCGAAAGTGCAGAGGGGAGCCGCGCCGAGGCGGTATTCGACGCTGCCCGGCGCGAGGCGCTGGCCTTGCTCGACTTCTCCCCTGAGGAGCCGACCGTGACCGGTGGCAATGGCGATGATTACGGGGTCGCCGGGCTTTTCCTGCGCCTGCTGAGGCTCTCCGACGAGGCGGTGCTCGATCTGGTACCCATCGTCATGGGCAAAACCCTGATGGCGGGCACCGCTGCCGTCGAGGCAGTCGGCTCGACGCTCGGCATTGACATGGCGGATTGGTGGGAGGCGGATACCGCCTTCTTCGACCTGATCCGGGATCGCGAGGTGCTGACCCAGATCGTCGCCGAGATCGCGGGCGAGCGCGTTGCCGAAGCCAATGCCGCCGAGAAGACCAGGACGCTCAAGGCGATCGTCCGTGCGCATCTCGACGGGGAGGATGGACGGCAGAAGGTGGAGCGGTGGGTGCCTCGCTGGATGCGGTTCGCACCGTCGGCTTACACCGACCGTGGCGGCGTCGGCACGGTGCGCGCTGCGAGCAAGGTCGAGGCGGCGCGAGCACTGTTGGATGAGGATAAGCGGAGTGCCGTCATTCTCGCCCTTCCGGCCCCTGATCCGGAGACTGATCAGCAACTGGCCGCGTGAGCGATGCGGGGCGGTCCTGTGGCCGCCCCGAATTTTCGCGCGCCGCCGCCTTGGGGCGGCGGCGCATCTGTCGGTCCACGCCAATGTGGCTATACGCCCTGAAGACCATCCGTATCTACGGAGCAGCAGCGTCGACTTTCCGGCATCGCGCCGTTCGTCTATGATCTGCCTGCATTTGCGCTGTGGTGGTGGTGGAGAGCGCGGCCCGAAATCCGTTGATGACGGAGGATGCCGTGACGCTCGCCTTGATCTTCGCCGCTGTGGCCGTGGGTTTCGCCTGCTGGCTGCTCTTCACTCTCGCGATTTTGGCACTGCCTGTATTCGCGGCCGTCTCCGTGGGGATGTGGACCTACAGCACGGGCGCGGGGCCGTTCGGCTCGTTTGTCGCTGGTCTCGCTGTAGGCGTGCTCACCATGATCCTCGGGCAATTGTCGTTTGCCCTAATACGATCCCCGGTGGCCCGGCTCGGGATCGGTCTCCTCTTCGCCATCCCCGCTGCGTTCGCCGGCTACCACGCCGTTCACGGCATCATCGGAATGGGTGTCGAGTCCGAGGGCTGGCGTCAGGCGCTCGGCACCTTGGGCGCGTTGTTCATCGGCGGCGCGGCTTGGCTTCGTATCGCGAGCGGTGGCACTGTGGTGCGCCGGATCGAGCAATCGTCCCCGACAGTCGGCTGAAGGCTGGCCGGACGGTTGCGGGCGTCGAAGCCTGAGATCCGGTCGATCGGATGAAGTGAGGGTCGCTGACAGGCCGTTCCGGTCCGATCGCACCCAGCACGGCCTCTCCCATGGCTGATCTGGCCGGGGCCGCCTGCGGCTCGACCGACTGGCCGCAACGGCGCGCGGGCGACTTTCTTCCCCTGATCTTCGATCATTCCTCGCGAACCAACAAAGTCGCCCGTGCGCCGTCCTCCGCTTTGCTGCGGGCTGACGCTGCGGCGTCGGTCGCCCCGGCCTCGCGATCGCCATCGAGGCCGCGATGGGCGCGGTCCGACAGACAAGGAACTGCACCATGGCGACCATTGGCCACTTCACCAGGACCGGCGACGAGTTCAAGGGCTCCATCATCACCCTCAGCGTTCAGGCCAAGTCCGTGCGCATGGTCCCGGAGACGGGTAGCACCTCCGACAGGGCACCGTCGCACCGCCTCAATGCCGGCGAAGCCGAGATCGGCGCCGCCTGGAAGAACCCCGGCAACGGCGACAAGCGCCCCAGCTACAAGGTCAAACTCGACGATCCGAGCTTTACCGCTCCGATCTACGCGACCCTGGTCGAGCGTGACGATGGTGCCTTCGACCTCATCTGGAGCCGCCCGGCCAAGCGTCGCGACGACTGATCGCTTCGACGCCCCGCCCGGAGACCGGGCGGGGCGCTCATCCGGACCCACGAGGACGCGTAAATACGATTCCCTAGTATCCTAGGTGGTCGTATACTGGGGTCGCGTCGACTCCTCGCGGATGAGCTTGCGGGGGATCGTTGCGAACAACCTACGTCGACTGCGCGCCGAAAAGAAGGTGACGCAGGAGGAGTTGGCGGACCGTGCCGGCCTTAACCGCAACTATCCAAGCCTGCTCGAGAACGAACGCTACGCCGCGAGCGTCGACGTGCTCGAAAAGCTGGCCAATGCCCTGGGCGTCGATCCGGTGGAGTTCTTTCGCCAACATAGTTAACGGATCTTGCGCCGATTCGGATGTATTTGGATCGGCATTGGTGCAGCTCGCTGACCGACTTCCGGTCGCGGCAGCTGTCAGCATGGCCGATCTCGCTTCACGGCTCTCCCCGTCAGGGGAGAAGGCATGCCGCTGAGGGGCATCACCGCGGGGCCAAAAGCTTCCGAGCCGTGCAATCGGAAGCCGGCCTCATGCGCGTGGAGGATCTTCGTCTCGTGATGCAACCTGCCTTTCTCGAGGCGCCGCCGATCGCGGATACCGTCACCGCTTATGACGAGGAGCATCTCGTTACATACCTTCGCTTGCTGGATGCGGCCGCCGAGGGCGCGGACTGGCGCGAAGTTGCCTCAGTGGTATTCGGCCTGAACCCAGCTTCTCAGGAAGCTCATTCGCGCGAGGTTTACGAGAGCCACTTGGCCCGCGCTCGCTGGATGACCGAGCACGGCTATCGCCAACTTGCCGCGAGAGGTCGGCAACAGAGTTAAAGGCAATAAACCAGAAGCTTTCTCCCCAACGCTTCTACTTGAGCGCGGATAACCTCTGTCCGCCGGCAGGGCTTCCGCATCTCCCTACACCCGCGATGGTGGTCCGTAGGGACATCCGAAGTGTCTGGAGAGACCCATGTCGAGAGGTAGTAGCTGGCGGTCGCCTGCGGCCGCGCAAGATTTCACGCAGCACGATTATCCCGACTTCGCGCAGGAGTTTCTGCGCCGCAACGCCGATTATCGACGTGACTATCGCCGCATCGCCCGCCGGGTAGCCGCCGGGCGGATGAGCGAAAGCGGCGCCTCGCAGGCCGTTCGCAAATGGGGGTTGGTCTTTCGCTTGCGATCCTGACGTCTCGCCGATCCAGGCACCGGCCGTCTGGCGACCCGACCTTGCTCCCGCGACGCTCGCGCTCGACGCCGCGCCGCCGGCTTATGACGACCTCCCCCCGGTCGACATAGAGGCATCCGGCCTGATCCGACGCTCAGGTGATGCCGATGACGGTCGCCATCTGATCATCGCCGCGCCCGAAGGCGACCACAGGCTTTGGGTCCGCACCCGCCCGGGCAATGGCATGGCCGTTGTCCTGCCGATCGACGACGCATTTGACCTCCGCCTAGGCGCAGCTTTGCGCCTCTTCCGCAGCCTTCGCGGCGAACCGCCCGGGGCATTGCCTCCGGGGCTGAACGTCACCCCGTTCCAGCGCGCCCGCCTGGCGCTTCTTCTCGCGATCTTCGACCGCCTGCTCGCCGGTGGCACCAAGCGCGAGATCGCGCGCGACATCATCTACCCGGGGCACGAGGCGGCGTCCGCTGCCGAATGGAAGGGATCGGCGGAACGTCGCCGCACCCAGCGCCTGTGCGACGAAGCCAAGGCGATGGTGGCCGCCGGCTATCGTCGGCTGCTCGGCGGCAAATGAGCTCAACACCAGCTGCGGCGCGTCCTACCGGGGACATTTCTGACCAGCCTGATTCAGCCGCTCCGGCCGCCCGCCAGCTCTCCTCCAGCATCGCCCCTGCACCTCCGCCGTACCGCCAGTCGGTCCGGCGCCGCGCAGGAGAACGACCATGCAGCACGCTGCCGCGGCGGTTACGCCGCGCTTCCTCAAGACGCCCGATGCGGCCGTGCATCTCGGCCTGTCGGCCCGCACCCTGGAAAAGCATCGTTGCTTCGGGACGGGGCCGGTCTTTCGCAAGCTCGGCGGGCGCATCGTCTACGCCATCGAGGATCTCGATGCCTGGGCGGCGCTCGGCACCCGCAACTCGACGAGCGATCCGGGGCATGGCGTGGTCCACCCCGCCAGGCGTCGCGCCACCGACGTCGTCCGACGCTGACCCGCCATGCCGGCGAGCCCGACCCTTCAACGCGCCCAGCTCGACCTTTTCCGGTCGATCCCGGGCGACATCGCGCCCCGCGACGCGCAGGACCTCATGGCCTGGCCGTTCTTCAGCCTCGCCAAATCGAAGCGCGTCGCACCGATCGACTTCAAGATGGGCGCGACGTGGATCCTGGTCGAGGCCACCGTCGAGCATGGCATGGCGACCATCTGGGACGCCGACGTGCTGATCTGGGCGGCGAGCCAGATCGTCGAGGCGCGCGACGCCGGCCGTCCGACCTCACGGCTGATCGCTGCCACGCCGCACGAAATCCTGGCATTCACCGAGCGCGGCACCGGCAAGGCTTCCTACGATCGGCTCAAGGCCGGTCTCGATCGCCTCCAGTCGACGACGATCGCCACATCGATCCGACAGACCAACCAGCGCCGCCGTCATCGCTTCTCCTGGATCAACGAATGGAAAGAGCGGCTCGACGACAAGGGGCGCCCGCTCGGCATCGAGATGATCGTGCCCGACTGGTTCTATGCCGGCGTCGTCGATCAGGCGCTCGTGCTGACCATCGACCGGCAATATTTCTCGCTGACCGGCGGGCTGGAGCGGTGGCTCTACCGCATCGTCCGCAAGCATGGCGGCAAGCAGTCCGGCGGCTGGTCCTTCGACGTCTCGCACCTCCATCTGAAATCGGGCGTGTTGTCCCCGCTCAAGCAGTTCGCGTTCGATCTTCGCGCCATCGTCGCGAAGCAGCGGCTGCCCGGTTACACGCTGGCGCTCGAGACGACCTACGGTCGCGAGCGCCTCAGCTTCATCCCCATCCCCGTCGACCCGCTCGAAGCCGCCTGGCGCCGCTTCGGCTTGCCTGTGGATAACTGATGCCCACGCTCGGACTATCGTTGACCGCCGGATTCGGACGATCGTTGACCCGGGATTCGGACTATCGAAAACCCGGATCGCTCATAGGCCGTTCAAATCAGAGCGGAATTCTGCCTGACTCTAACTGTGCTAACAAAGAGTCCTTCGGACTCTTGCTAACGCCCGCCGCGATTGTGGACGGACGACCATGATCGTCGCCCTCCTCAACCAGAAGGGCGGCGTCGGCAAGACGACGCTCGCGCTCCATCTGGCGGGCGAATGGGCGCGGCAGGGACGCAAGACGCTGCTGATCGACGCCGACCCGCAAGGCTCGGCGCTCGACTGGTCGCAGGTCCGCTCGCAGGAAGGCCTGCCACGCCTCTTCGGCGTGGTAGGCCTCGCTCGCGACACGCTCCACCGCGAGGCGCCCGAGCTGGCGCAGGACGCCAGCATGGTCGTGATCGATGGGCCGCCCCGCGTCGCCGGCCTCATGCGCTCAGCCTTGCTTGCCGCCGACGTGGTCGTCATCCCGGTTCAGCCTTCTCCGCTCGATGGCTGGGCATCGGCGGAAATGCTGTCGCTGTTGGGCGAGGCTCGACTGTTCCGGCCAGGCCTCGCAGCGCGCTTCGTGCTCAACCGCTGCACGCCTCGCACTGTCATCGCGCGGGACACCGGCGCTGCGTTGGACGCGCATGATCCACCGCTCCTCGCCACGCGCGTCGGGCAGCGTGTCGTGTTCGCCGGCGCGGCTCGCACCGGGTGCCTGGCGTTCGAATGCACGCCCGAAGGTCCGGCGGCGAGCGAGATTGCCGCACTGGCCGCAGAGATCGATGAGGTGTTGCGATGAGCCCGCTAGATGCCCGGCGCGGGTTCGCCGCCCGTCCCGGGAATGCCGACCGCTGGGTGAAGGCGCCCGAGAGCGAACGGCGTCCGTCGGCCGACCAATTCAGCGCGCGCCTGACCATCGACGTCACGCCGGAGCTCCGCCGGCGTCTCAAGTTCGCGGCGCTCCAGCGCGGTGAAACGGTCGCTGACATGCTGAGAGCGCTCTTCGAGCGCGAGTTCCCCGCAGCCAATGAGGATGCCTCATGAGCGAATCCGCCCGCCTGCCGGCCGGCACGACCCATGTCGAGCTGCTCTGGCAAGAAGGTCAGATCGAACGCTGGCTACGCTTCGGGCACGAGGCGGGCGAGCGAATCGTCGATCGCCGCCGCCGCCGCGTCGCTTTCAGGCCTGGCGCGGTATTCGGCTTCGTGCGCTGGGCTGCGAACGACTATGGAACGGCGCTGTCGCGCATCGACATTCTGCAAGCCGTCGCCCCGGGCCAGGCCTACGCGACGGTGCCCTTCGTCGACCCTGGAGCGGAAATTCTGCTGCACCTCCACGGCTGGCCAAAGGTCCAGCGCGTGCTGCTGGCGATAGACGCCGTCGAGGCGGCCGGGATAGATCCGGCCGACGCCGCGCCAGACTATTGGCGTCACGTCCACGCTCGCCTTCTCGTCGGCGAAGCGCCGCGCGCCTACGTGCTCGCGCGTCACCGCGCCTGGATGCTTCGCCGCGCCGTGGTGACGGCATGACCCGCCGCAGAGTCTTCCAATTGGGCGTCGCCGGCGTCGGGCTCATCGCGATCACATCGATGATCGACCCGCTGCCGAGATTGATGTGGAATGCCACGGCCAGCGTGCCCACCGGCCTCTATGCCCTGCATCCGGGCGGTCCGCGACAGCCGGGTGAACTGGTCGCCGTCTCGCCGCCCGAACCGCTCGCCAGCTATCTCGCTGCAGGCGGCTATCTGCCAAGAGGCGTGCCGCTTCTGAAGCACGTCGCGGCGCTGCCGGGACAGCGCGTCTGTCGAGCGGGTGGCGCGATTTTGATCGACGGCAGACTGGCTGGACAGGCCCGCCAACGCGACCGACGCGGCCGTCTGCTCCCGGTCTGGACAGGATGCCGGACGCTCGCTGCGGGCGAGCTTTTCCTCATGAACAGGGCCGCGCCCGACAGCCTCGACGGGCGCTATTTCGGGCCGCTTCCCGCTTCTTCCGTTCTCGGCCGAGCCACCCCGCTCTGGACCGACCCACCGCGCGAACTTGGCGCTGCTGACGGCTGAGGCCGCAGCAAGAATTCCCCACCATACAGGAGAGCAACATGCAGATCGGAGAACTGAACCGCACTCGCGATGGTTACGCCGGGCGCATCAAGACCATCACGCTGGACTTCGCCATCCGGCTTGTCCCGGCCGATCCGAGCGACACCGAGGGTGCGCCGAACTACCGGGTTCACCTGGGCGAAGATGGCGACGGACCCGAGATCGGAGCCGGCTGGAATCGCACCGGCGAACGCGCGGGCGCCTATGTCGCCGTGCAGCTCGACGACCCGGCCTTCGTGCAGCCGCTTCGCGCCAACCTGTTCAGGTCGGGCGCGGATGACCCGGCGAACCATCTGATCTGGAACCGCCCGAGCCGGCGCGAAAGCGCGACCGGCCGGGCCGACGATCGGAGCTGACGGTGCGTCGTGCAACACGTCCGATGTGCCGCGCCGCCGCCGTCGCACTCACGACGGTGCTGGCAGCGGGCTCGTTCGGGCTCATGTCGCCGGCGAGCGCTCAGACGACGATCGCGCCGCCCCAGAGCGTGCCGTCGATCGACGCCTATGTCGCCGAGGCAGCGCGGCGCTTCGGCATTCCCGAGGCATGGATACGCGCGGTGATGGGCGTCGAAAGCGCCGGCGATACGAAGGCGACATCGATCAAGGGCGCGATGGGATTGATGCAGATCATGCCCGCGACTTACGTTGACCTGCGGTCGCGGTACGGTCTCGGTCCGAACGCCTATGATCCGCGCGACAACATCCTGGCAGGCGCCGCGTACCTGCGTGAGATGTACGATCGCTATGGCTCTCCCGGTTTCCTCGCCGCATACAATGCGGGGCCCGGTCGCTACGAGGATTACCTCGCCGGCCGCATGCTTCCAGCGGAGACACGCGGCTATCTCGCGCGCCTCGCGCCGCACGTCGACGGTGGCGCAGCGGTGCAGCCGTCCGCGCTACCGGACCCGCTTGCATGGACGCGCGCGAGCCTGTTTGCTCGCAACTGGGCGGCTGCCGAACGTGCGGTGGAGCCGGCTATTCCGCAACAGCCGCCGGCCGTTTCGGCGCCCATCGAGACAACGGCCGATGCGCCAATCACTCGCCCGCTCGCCAGCCTGTTCGTCCCTCTTTCAGGCCGCCATCCATGATCGCAGGGCATTTCGTAGAAAGGCGAACCGCAGCGATCTGTGGGGTAGCTAGGTGCACATTTCGGGTTTTGGGGGCTCAAACAACCAGACGATGGCAAGATAAAAGCGCCGCCGTCGGATGGGGCGCATGTGGTTGGATCGTAACGGTAATTTGCGCCGGCATCGGCAGCACCAAGCCGTCGCTCGGCTCCGAAAACCGTGAGAAATCAACGCGCGCCGCGCCGTCACCGCCCGATTTCGGCGGAGGCAGGTCACATGGACAGCGATGATCACGAGTTCCGCGTTCGGCCGTCGCCGGCCCGGGACAGGGGGGCGGGAGCCGGACGGCAGGGCAAGAAGTTGGCTGCCCAGGTCAAGCGCGCGGCAATGCGAGCGGGCTACACCCGGACCGGCGGCGGCAGGCGGCCCGGAGGCGGCACCGGGCGGCATGGTCGGGGTCGGACGGCGGCCATCGCCGGCCGGCGTTCACCTGGCCAGCGCCGCGTCGTTACTATGGCCCGCGTAGTTCGGCATGGCGGCAGCAAGTTTCGCGCCGCGCCGCTGACCCGACACATCGCCTATCTGGAACGCGACGGCGTAAGTCGCGACGGACGTAACGCTGCGATGTTCGACCAGTCGTCAGATACCGCCAACCGTGACGCCTTCGCCGAGCGCTGCGATGGAGACCGGCACCACTTCCGCTTCATCATCTCGCCCGAGGACGCGGGAGAGATGCAAGACCTTCGCGGCTTCACGCGGGAGCTGATGGGCGACATGGCCCGCGACCTCGGGACCAAGCTCGATTGGGTTGCGGTCGATCATTGGAATACGGACAATCCGCACATCCACGTTCTGGTGCGTGGTCGTGCCGACGATGGCGCAGACCTCGTTATCGATCGGGGCTACATCAAGGAGGGCATGCGCCAGTGCGCGGAGGAGCGGGTGACGTTGGAGCTGGGCCCGCGCACCGAGCATGAGATCCACCGCGCGCTCGTGAAGGAGGTGACAGCCGACCGCTGGACGAGTCTCGACCGGCACCTCCAGTCGCTTGCCGATGAAGGCGGCGGCATCGCCAACCTTCAGCCCGGCATCCCGATCGGCGACGACCGGCGCTCCCTGTTGCTGGGGCGCGTCGCGAGGCTGGAGCGGATGGGCCTTGCCGATCCGGCCGGGCCAGCCTCCTGGACGCTGAAGCCTGGGGTGAAGACGACGTTGCGTGATCTCGCGGTGCGCAACGACATCATCAAGACGATGCACCGCACGCTCAGCGACGCGGGTCGGTCGCCAGACTCGTCGGGGTTCGCGATCCACGGCGAAGCCGCGACCGATCCCGTGATCGGCAGGCTCGTAGCGCGGGGCCTCCACGACGAACTGGTGGGTTCGGCCTATGCAGTGATCGATGGCGTTGACGGCCGGACCCACCATCTCACCTTCTCCGACCTCGACATGACGGGCGATGCCCGCCCGGGCGCGATCGTGGAGCTTCGCTCGTGGGATGACGCGAAGGGCGCCCGGCGTCGGTCGCTCGCCGTGCGGTCCGACCTCTCGATCAAGGCTCAAGTGACGGCGCCAGGCGCGACATGGCTCGACCGCCAGAACCTCAGCCGCACGCCTGTCGCGACGGGCAACGGCTTTGGTCAGGAGGTTCGGGACGCCATGGCCGCCCGCGGCGACCATCTCGTTGTAGGCGGACTGGCGCGGCGCCAGGGACAGGCGGTCATCTTCCAGCGCGACCTACTCGACACGCTGGCCAAGCGAGAGCTGACGGATGCAGCCGCAACAATCTCGGCGCGGACAGGTCTCGCGCATCGGCCATCGACGTCCGGCGAGCTCGTCTCAGGCACCTACCGCGAGCGCATCAACCTGTCATCGGGTCGCTTCGCATTGATCGACGACGGCTTGAGCTTCCAGCTCGTGCCATGGCGGCCGGCAATCGAACTGAGCCTCGGACGGCACGTCACCGGCACCTTGATCCCTAGCGGGACCGTCGACTGGACGATCGGCAGAACGCGAGGGCTCAGTATATAGCGAGCCCGGGTCGGCTTCCGACCCAATGCCGGCCGTTGGGCAGATCGGCGCGGCATTCTGAAACCGGCCCTTCCGAGAGCCCGCAGCAGTCCCGTTTCTTCATATCCGACAGGTCGTTTCGGGAAAACGCAATCGGGAACAGGTTCCGGGAAAACGGCTCAATGCGGAGGCATCGGCAGAGAGATCCTGCCTTGGCTGTCCCCCTGAACCTTCGTTTGCAGGAAGGCCGGGATGGGTAAACATCGCGAATTTGTCGACTTTCGCGGTATCTGCTTAGGGTCAGGACCCATTCATGTGAGAGGCTCGATCTGGTTCAGGCTCCATAAGGAGACTGGCATGAGCGACCTGTTTTGGCTGACGGACGAGCAGATGGTGCGCCTGCGGCCGTTCTTTCCCTAAAGCCATGGCACGCCTCGGGTCGATGACCACCGGGTGCTGAGCGGGATCGTGTTCGTCAACCGCAACGGGCTTCGTTGGCGGGATGCACCCAAGGATTACGGTCCGCACAAGATTCTGTACAACCGGTGGAAGCGCTGGGGCGAGGCGGGCGTGTTCACGCGGATGATGGAAGGGCTGGCTGCGGTGGATGCCGAACCCAGGACCGTGATGATCAACGCGACTTACCTTAAGGCCGCACCGCACGGCCTCAAGCCTGCGGGTTAAAAAGGGGATCTCGGGCCTCTGATCGGAAGCACCAAGGGCGGCTTGAACACCAAGCTCCATGCCGTTGCCGACGCGAACGGCCGTCCGTTGAGCTTCTTCATGACCGCAGGCCAGGTCAGCGACTACACCGGTGCTGCCGCGCTGCTGGACGATCTGCCCAACGCGCAGTGGCTGCTCGGCGACCGCGGCTATGACGCCGACTGGTTCAGGGACGCTCTCCACGCGAAGGGCATCCAGCCTTGCATCCCGAGCCGCAGGTCGCGTAACGAGCCGGTCAGATACGACAAGCGCCGCTACCGGCGTCGGAGCCGCATCAAGATCATGTTTGGTCGCCTGAAGGACTGGCGCCGGGTCGCCACCCGCTACGATCGCTGCCCAACCGCGTTCTTCTCCGCCATCGCACTCGCAGCCACCGTCATCTTATGGCTGTGATCAACGAGTCCTGACCCTAGTCACCTGCCTCAATGCTGGCGAAGTCCAGCGCCTCGAACGGGCGTCCCGCCTTCATGGCCTCGGCTGCGGCCGCCATGCCTCGCCGGGTGCTCTCGGTCGCGAAAACGCCTTCGTTAATGCTGGCCATTGCGACATCGGCACCGGCAACGCCGCCCACGCTCCAAGCGCGAAGCAGTGAACGAATGGCTGCATAGGACTTCGACGGGCCTTGGACAATGTGCGCCGCAAGATTGGCCGTGACCCGCTCGAGTTCGGCCGCGGGCGCCAGGTGCGTCGCCAGGCCCATCTCCAGCGCCGCCGCGCCGGCGACCGGCTCGGCGAGCAGTGTGAGGCGAGTGGCGCGCGCGCGGCCGACCCTTTCGGCAACCCGCTGAACACCGCCCGCTAACGGAACCGCTCCGACAGCCGCTTCGGGGAGCCAGAGGGTCGCCTGATCGGACACCACTAGGAAGTCGCAGGCGAGCGCGATCTCGAACCCGCCGCCCGATGCGGCGCCCGCTACCGACGCGATCGTCGGGATGCGCATCTCCTCAATGATGCGGATCGAGGCCATCACGTCCGCGACGAAGGCCTCGAGCCACTTCGACCCTGATGCCATCAGTTCCGAGGGGTCGTTGGTCACCAGGAAGTTGCCGGTCTCCGAGGTGAGGACCAATGCGCGTGCAGTGCTCTCGTTTGCCGACCGAACCGCCGCGCGAAGGCTGTCCGGGAAGTCAGGGACCACCTCACCCGGCGCGGGATCAACGAGGATGATCTTGGCGACCGAGCCTTCCAGCCTGAAATCGAACGTGTTCATCGTCACCTCCATCGTTCGCGGGTCCGCCGAAGCTCAGCGATATACCGGCTGGTTCTGTAACAGCCGCTGAGCTATCTACGTCACCAGCGCCGAACCTTATCTTAAAGCGCGTTACATAACAGGCAAGTGCTGAATGGCTAGACCGCGCACCTTCGACGAAGACGTCGTGCTCGACAGGGCGATGGAGGTATTTCGCCGGTCCGGATACGAGGGGGCCACCATGGCCATGCTGACCGCGGCCATGGGGTTGAGCGCGCCGAGCATCTACGCGGCATTCGGCAACAAGAGCGGGCTCTTCGAAGCCGTTCTCGAGCGCTTTAGCGCGTGCGAGAAGCAGAGGCGCGACCGGATACTCTCCGCGCCATCGGCTGGCCAGGTCGCAGAAAGGCTGTTGTTCGATGCAGCCGAGAACCTGGCAGGGTCGGCGTCGGCGGCAGGGCCCTTCCCCTTTACGGTCGGCACGGCACTGTCCGCCGGCAGCGACGATATCGCGTCGCTTCACGCAAGACATCGCTCAGCGGTGGACATCGCTCTCCAGGAGCGGTTCGAGCGGGCCATCGCCGAAGGCGACCTTCCAGACCAGGCCAACGCACGCGACCTGGCGCTCGATCTCCTGACGATCCTCGACGGCATGGCGGTCAGGGCCGCCGCCGGGCAGAAAGCAGGCGAACTCCGGAGCATCGCGGAGCGGGCGTTTGCAGCCTGGAAATCGGGTTTGTCCTCGACCCAGCCCGCGAGCAGCATACGCGCTGCGACTCGTGAGGGTCGCGGGCGTCCCAGACAGTTCAACCGCGAGGATGCGGTCGACGCGGCCATGCGGGTGTTCTGGGAGCGAGGCTATGACGGTGCCTCGCTGACCGACCTGACCGATGCGATGGGGATCACCCGATCGAGCCTCTACGCGGCGTTCGGAAGCAAGCAGGAGCTCTTTCTCCAGGCGCTCGACCGCTACGAGGAAGGCCGCCTCCGGATAGTGCGCGAAGCACTGGATGCACCCAGTCTCGACGATGCAATCGGTGGGTTGCTGAGCCGGGCGGTTGCTGCCCAGTGCTCTCCATCTTCGCCACGTGGCTGCCTCATGGCGGTGAACGCCATGCAGGGGAGCGACGAGGCCCGCACGATCCGAAACGAGGTGCTGAACCGTGATCGCCGCCTCGCGGCGTTGATCACGGAGCGGATCGAAAGGGCCCGGCAGGAGGGCGAGCTGGCGCGCGACACGGACGTCGCAGGGCTCAGCGCTCACATCCGCGCGGTGCTGCAGGGGATCGTCGCAGGTGGTCATGCAGGTCTCGAGGAAGGCAAGCTAAGGGCTCTGACGGACAACTTCGAGAAGACCTGGAACTTCCCATCGAACCGGACGGTACATAATAAGCATTGACAGGATGCGCCGCTTCGCTATCGGACCGTTTGGTCCAAAAGCGGAGGCGTGCATGAGGAGCCAGACCATTGCTCGGAGCGGGCGCTCGTGAAGGCACTCGGCTACCGGCGAGCGCACGCGCTGGCCGACTTCAGCATCGAACTGCTCGACGCTCCCGCTCCGCAGGTGGAGCCGACAGACCTGCTCGTGGCCGTGAAGGCGGTAGGGATCAGCCCCGGCGACGCGCTTATGCGGCAGCTTCGGAGTTCGGAACGCGATGAACCAGTGATCCTCGGCTTCGAGTTCGCCGGGACGGTGGTCGGCATCGGATCGGCGGTGAGCGGCTTCACGATCGGCGACCACGTGTTCGGCATCGGGGATCATCGCCGCCAAGGTGCCTGGGCGGAACGGATTGCGGTCGATCACCGGATCGTCAGCAGAATGCCGAACGAGCTCGACTTCGTCGACGCGGCATCGTTTCCGATCGGCGGAGTGACGGCTTGGGAAGCGATCTTCCGCGACAGCGACACGCTGCCATCGCGGGTGGACACGGTGCTCGTCACCGGCGGCAGCGGCGCCGTCGGAGCGCTCGCCATCCAGCTTCTGAAGGCCAGGTCTGCTGCGAAGGTGATCTGCACGGTCGCGGATCAGACCGGGCGCGACTGGGCGGAAAGGTCCAACGCCGATCTGTTGCTCGACCGCAACGACGATGTGCCGGCACAGCTCCGAGCGGCCGGGCTGGGGCACGTCGACATGATAGTCTCGACGGGCGGCGGCGCGACCAACCTGCCATGGATCGTGGAGGTGCTGCGGCCTTTCGGTCACCTGTCCGTGGTGGACATCCAGTCGGCGTTCAACTTCGGCCCGATCGCGGGCAAGTCGATCACGCTGCACACCGAGATGGTCTTCGCCAGCATCGTCAACGGCGGCAAGGACGCGGCACGCCGCGGTGCCGTGTTGCGTGAGATCGCGGGACTGATCGAGACGAAGCTGCTCCGGCCGATCGTGGAGACACGACTTCGGGGTCTGTCGGCCGAGACCATGCGACGCGCGCATGAAGCCGTCGAGCAGCGCGCCTCGGCCGGCAAGGTCGTCATCGAATTCTAGCCGAACGGACGGCGCGAATCCAACTTTCCGGAAAGGATCAAAGACATGGGTAAGATCATCGTGACGGGTGCTGCCGGCAACCTCGGCAGGGAGACCGTAGACGCGCTTCTCCGCCTGTCGGGGCCCGAGAACGTCGTCGGCCTGGTGCGCGACGCCGACAAGGCCGCCGATCTCGTCGCAAACGGCATCGAGGTGCGGCAAGGCGACTACGCCGATGCTGCGTCGCTGGTTCGGGCTTTCGAAGGCATCGAGAAAGTGATGCTCGTCGGCGCGCCGGCGTTCACCGATCGCCACGCCCTGCACTTCAACGTCATTATGGCTGCGCGCCAGGCGGGAGTGAAGCACATCGTCTACACCGCGATCGTGCGCCACCCCAATTCCGGCTTCGTGCTTCCGCAGGCCACGGACCCGGACCTGTTCACCGAGCAGATGCTCCGGGCATCGGGGCTCGACTTCACGATCGTGCGCCAGCCGCCGTTCCTCGACACCCTGCCGATCACCTTCGGCGACCGCGCATTCGACCTGGGCATCCGGGTTCCCGAAGGCGATGGCCGGGTGGGCGCGTTGACCAGGGCGGACATCGGCGAGGCGCAGGCCGTGATCCTCACCAGCGCCGGCCACGAGGGCAAGGAGTATTCGCTCCTCAACCCCGAGCGGGTCTCGTTCGGTGACATCGCCGCCATCCTCGGCGAGCTGCGTGGTGGAGCGGTAGACTACCGCTCCGTCGACGATGCGGAGTACGTCCAGAACTGGGTCGCGGAGGGCGTGCCGCCGCCGGTCGGCGAGTTCGCGCTGGCCTGGGCTAAGGGATTGGCTGGCGGCGAGTGGGATTTTGAGACCGGAGACATCGAAGCCCTGCTCGGCCGCAAGCCGACCTCGATTTCAGCATGGCTGAAGGCGAACTATCAGGAGCCCATGCCCGTGCTCGAGCCGGTCAAGGTGCTTCGTAAGGCCTGAGCGGCGATGCGATCGCAGGGCTCGACGCGAACAGCGTTCAGAGATTGTGCTGATTGACAGTCGGACGATGACCGGCTGGCGTTCGAGCCCCTGCGGTGGCCGGTTCTGACCAGCCGAGCGCGGCTGACGAAGAACCCAGATCGTGACGTTCGCGGCTGGGCTTCTTCCTGAACCCTCCTAATCGGAAAGCCTCTTTGCCGAAGCTGTACGTCGGCGACAGACGGCATAAAACCGACTTGCACATCGAGGTCCCCGCGGTGCGCTTCCCAATCGTGGCACGGTCGGCTCAGAGTTCCTGCGCCGTCGGACGGAACATGATCTCGTTGACGTCGACGTCCTCAGGTTCGCCGATGATGAAGGCTGCTAGACGCGCGAATGTTTCAGGCGACACGCCCACCTCGCCCACATAGTCCTGATTGGCCTTCTGGACGTCGGCTTCGCTGATATGGTCCAGCAGCTCCGTCCTGACCGCACCCGGCGCGACCACCGTGGTGCGGATGTTGTAGGGCTTCAGGTCCTGCCGCAGCCCCTCCGAAAAGGCGCGCACGGCGTACTTGGTAGCGGAATAGACCGCGGATCCGGGGAATACCTTATACCCGGCGACCGACGACAGATTGATGATCTGGCCGGACTTCTGCCGCTTCATGTGCGGCAGCGCCGCGGCGACGCCGTGGAACACGCCGCGGACGTTGACGTCGATCATCCGATCCCATTCGTCGACCTTCAGGCGATCCACGGGCGACAGCGGCATGACACCGGCGTTGTTGATGAGCACGTCGATGCGGCCGTAGGTCTCGACGGCCGTATCGACCAGCCGGGTGGCGTCAACTAGGCTGGTCACGTCGGTAACGATCGCGACGGCCTTGCCGCCGGCTGCGACGATGTCGGCGGCGACCGCCTCGATCCGGTCGGCGCGGCGCGCCCCTAGGACGACGCTGGCGCCCTTGGCGGCGAGGTGGCGGGCCGCGGCCTCGCCCATGCCGCTCGATGCGCCGGTGATGACGACGACCTTGCCTGCGATGTCGGACATGATGGATATTCCTTGTTCAGAACGGATGGTGAAGTATTTCAGCGGTCGAGCAGCTTCATGCCGCCTTCGGTGTAGCGCTCGCCCTGGACGGGAGCGGATGCCATGATTTCGCCCAGGCTCCCCAGGTCGTCGGCGGTCAGCTCGACCGCGGCACCGCCGATGTTCTCCTCCAGGCGGTGCCGCTTGGTGGTGCCGGGGATCGGCACGATCCAGGGCTTCTGCGCCAGCAGCCAGGCAAGCGCGACCTGAGCCGGCGTCACGCTCTTGCGCACCGCAAGTTCGCCGACCCTCTCCGCCAACACCAAGTTGGCGGCGCGTGCCTCGCCCTGAAAGCGGGGCAGCGTATTGCGGATGTCGCCTTCGGCGAAGCTGGTCGCGGTGTCGATCCGGCCAGTCAGGAACCCCTTGCCCAGCGGACTGAACGGCACGAAGCCGATCCCCAGATCCTCCAGCACCGGCAGGATGTCGGCCTCGAGATCGCGGGTGAACAGCGAGTACTCGCTTTGCAGCGCCGCGACCGGCTGGACAGCATGGGCGCGGCGGATCGTCCGCACGCCCGCTTCGGACAGGCCGAAATGTCCGACCTTCCCTTCGGCGATCAGGTCGCGCACCGTGCCGGCGACGTCCTCGATCGGCACGTCGGGATCGACCCGATGCTGGTAGAACAGGTCGATCCGGTCGGTCCTCAGCCGGCGGAGCGACTGTTCGGCGACCAGGCGAATGCGTTCCGGGCGGCTGTCGAGCAGGCCGAGGCGCGCCTCGCCGTCCTTCCAGCCGAACTTGGTGGCGATCACGACCTGGTCTCGGAACGGCGCCACCGCCTCGCCGAGCAGTTCCTCGTTCTCGGCGCCGTAAGCCTCGGCGGTGTCGAAGAAGGTGACGCCGAGACCGTGCGCGGCGCGCACGAGCGCGACCGCATCTTCCCGGTCGATAGCCGGGCCATAGCCGAACGACAGCCCCATGCAGCCGAAGCCGAGGGCGGAAACCTCAAGGCCTTCGCGGCCGAGCGTGCGGGTGTGCATCGGATGATCCTCCATTGCTTCGGTCAGGCGTTGCGGGCCGGACCGTCAGCGTCCTTGAGGTAGGGCTGAACGAACTCGCACGAGTCGTCCTTGACCTCGCGCCAGCGCTGCCCGATCCCGAAGGCGTCATAGGGGTAGCTCTCGGCGACGGGCCGGCTCACCTCCTCCAGCGTCGTGGTCATCGTATCGTCGAGCACGAGGTCGCCGGCCCCAAGATTGTCGCGCAGCTGTTCGACGGTGCGCACGCCGAAGATCGGGGCGACGACGCCGGGACGATCCGCGATCCAGGCAAGCGCCACCTGCGCCGGCGTGGCGCCGATCTCGCGCGCGATCCGCTCGACCGCGTCGATGGTGGCCCAGTTTCGGTCGGACTTCGCGTAATCCGTCTGTGCCCAGCTGTAGATGGGATTATCGGAGGTGGCGCGGGTGGCCGGCGCAGGCTCCCTGCCGCGGTCGTACTTGCCCGACAGCAGCCCGCCGGCGAGCGGCGACCAGGGCAGGATGGCGAGGCCTTTGTGGCGTGCCGCGGGCAGCACCTCCCACTCCGTCAAGCGCGACAGCAAACTGTATTGCGGCTGGATCGACACGGGCACGTGCAGTCCCATCGCCTCGGCGGTCGAAACCATCAACTGCACCTGCCAGCCTTTGAAGTTGGACAGGCCGACATAGTGGATCTTGCCCGCGCGCACGGCGTCGTCGAGGAACAGCAGCGTCTCCTCGACAGGCGTCTCCATGTCGGCGGCATGGAGCTGATAGAGGTCGATCGTCCCCACGCCCAGCCGAGTGAGCGAGGCGTCGAGTGAGCGATGCAGGAACCGCCGCGATAGGCCTGCTCCATTCTCCTCCGCGGGATCGCCACCGTTCCGCCCCTTGGTGGCCAGCACCACGCAGTCGGTGAAGTCCTTCGGACGGGACGCGAACCACCTGCCGATGATCTTCTCGGCTTCGTTCTCGGCATAGACATCTGCGGTGTCGACCAACGTGCCACCGGCCTCGACGAAGCCGTCGAGGATCGCGTGCGCGTCGGCTTCCGGCGTCTCCTTGCCGAAGTACATCGTGCCGAGCGCGAGCCGCGAGACGACTGTGCCAGAGTTGCCGAGCTTGCGATACTTCATGGTGCCTGTCCCTTGTCGATACGTGGGCCCCGCCCGATCGATCGTGAGATAGGCTCTGGCCCTTGCAGTCATTAGACGCGATAATCGGGATGCCTCTAGAAGGATTGCTTCTTAATGCCTGCCGCCAGTCTGGACGACGCAGAGGTTCTACTGACCGTGGCGCGCGAGGGCAGCTTCACGCGTGCGGCCGCCATCCTCGGAGTCTCGCAGTCCGCGTTGAGCCAGACGGTTCGCGCTTTCGAAGCCAAGATCGGGATCCGGCTGCTCGACCGCACGACACGCAGCGTATCTCCGACGGAGGCGGGAGCGCGCCTTTTGGAACGCGTCGCGCCCCGCCTCGAGGAGATCCGCGGGGAGCTGGATGCACTCAGCGCCCTCAAGGAGAAGCCTGCGGGAACGATCCGCATCACCGCCGACGAGTTCGGCGCGACCAGCGCGATCTGGCCTCGGCTGGTGCCGCTGCTGAAGGCTTACCCCGACGTGACGGTGGAGATCGTAGCGGACCTTGGTCTGACCGACATCGTCGCGGAGCGCTACGACGCCGGCGTGCGCCTCGGCGAACTCGTCGCCAAGGACATGATCGCCGTACCGATCGGCCCCGACCAGCGGATGATCGTCGTCGCCGCACCGGGCTATATGGACGACCGCCCCGAGCCGATCGTGCCGCAGGACCTGCTGAGCCACGCGTGCATCAACCTTCGGCTGCCGACGCTCGGCGGCCTGTATGCCTGGGAGTTCGAGAAGGACGGTCACGAGGTGAAGGTGCGCGTCGAAGGTCCGTGCGTCTTCAACACGGTTTATCTCATATTGCGCGCCGCACTGGATGGTCTGGGATTTGCCTATCTGCCGGAGGAGCTTGTCGAGCCGTACCTGGAAGAAGGTGCCCTGCGAACGGTGCTGAGCGACTGGTGCCCATCCTATCCGGGCTACCATCTCTATTACTCCAGCCGCCGACAACCTTCGGCGGCCTTCTCGCTGGTGGTCGAGGCGCTACGCTATCGCCGCTAGGTTCCCGCTTGACTGATAAGCATGACTTATAGGGCCTTGCCGATCTAGGTGCCTAATTCGAAGGATGGTGCCTGCCTACCTTGCTGATCGCCCGCCAATGATGGCGCGGCGCGTCAACCGGCAGGATCATGGGCGAGCAGCAATTCAAGGCCAGAGGACCGGCCACGGGTAAGCAGACCGGCATAGTGGCTCGTCTGCGCCGAGCGGCCTCGGTCTCGCTCACCTGCATCGGATTGCTCGGCGCATTGCCGGCGGAAGCGCAGGCCCCGCTGGACGTCAGGATCGCCGAAGGGCCTGTCTCGGGCGTCGCCACCGGCGACCTTCAGAGCTGGCTCGGCCTTCCCTATGCCGCGCCCCCGGTCGGTCCGTTGCGCTGGCGACCGCCTCAGCCCGCGGCGCCCTGGTCGGTCCTGCGCAAGGCGAACACGGTGGCATCCAATTGCGCCCAGAACGCCGATCTGGGCGCGTTCGCACGGGCGGGCGGCAGCGAGGACTGCCTTTACCTCAACGTCTACCGCAGCGCCGAGGCGGCGAGGTTCGGCTCGACGCTGCCGGTGTTCGTCTGGATACATGGCGGGGCGCTTCAGGTCGGCCAGGGCGCCGACTACGATCCCACAAAGATGGCGGTGCGCGGCCGCGCAATCGTGGTCACGCTCAACTACCGCCTCGGTGCGTTCGGCTTCCTCTCGAACAGCGCGCTAGACGGTGAGGGCCATCCGTTCGCCAACTACGGGCTGATGGACCAGCAGGCGGCGCTTCGCTGGATCAAGTCCAACATCGCCGCTTTCGGTGGCGACCCCGAAAACGTGACGATCGCGGGAGAGTCGTCGGGCGGCAACAGCGTGATGCTGCAGGTCGCCTCGCCACTCGCCGCGGACACGTTCCAGCATGTGATCGCGATGAGCGGTGCGGCCCTCATGGCGCGCCATCCCGCCTTCGGAGCACCGCGACCGCTGGCCGTCGCTCGCGCGCTCGGCGACCGCATGGCGCAGGCGGTCGGCTGCGGCTCCGATACCGCGACCTGCCTGCGCGCGCTGCCGACCAAGCGCATCCTCGACGCCCAGACCGAGTACCTCCACAACCAGCCGATCATCGACGGCACGGTGGTGCCGATGCACCCCGCCGACGCCTTTCGCGCCGGGCGGATAAATCACGTCACGCTAGTCAACGGCACAACCCGAGACGAGGGGAACTTCTTCTTGGCCTTGCCCGAGCTCGCGTCGGGCAAGGCGATGACCGCGGCCGAATACCCATCGTCGCTGGAACGGCAGTTTGGCGGCACGCTCGCTCGCCGGGTCGAGCGCGAGTACCCGCTCGCTCGTCATAACAGCCCGAGTGAAGCGTTCGCCGCGACAATGACAGACAGCATGTTCGCCTGCACCGCGCTGGCCATGAACCGGGCGTTGTCCGACAAGATGCCCGTCTTCGCCTACGAGTTCGGCGACCGCACTGCGCCAAGCTATATCGGAGCGACGACTTTTCCGCTGCTCGCAGCGCACACGTTCGAGCTGGCCTACATCTTCCCCGGCTTCCGCGGCGGTGCCGACGTCACCGTCCGTCTGAACCCGCTCCAGGAACGGCTTTCCGACCAAATGGTCGACTGGTTCGCGAGAAGCGGAACGCTGTCGGCACAAGGTGGCTGGCCGCGGTTCGAGCGCAACCGTGAAACGGTGATGAACTTCAAGCTGCCAACCGCGCAAGCCGAGGCCGGCAGTCGGTTCGCCGACGCGCACCACTGCGCCTTCTGGGACCGGACCGGCACATACTGAGCAGACTGCAAAGGAAGATCCATGTTGCAACGAACGATCATGAAGATGTCCGTCCTGGCCGGGGCATTCTCCGCCCTCGCGTCGCCGGCGTTCGCGCAGGAGGTCGTGCGCGCAGGCTCGGTCGCCGCGAAGCCCGGACCGGCGGAGAACTTCACCGGTTCGGTCACAGTCCGGATGCTCACCGAGCCGACGCCGCCGGGCCAGGCCGGAACGGCGCTGGTCAGCTTCACCAAGGGTGCCCGTACCAACTGGCATTCGCATCCGGCCGGTCAGACGCTCCATGTCACCGAAGGCTGTGGCTGGACGCAGGTGGAAGGCGGACAGAGCCGGCGCATCTGCAAAGGAGACACCGTCTACGTCCGCCCGGGCATGAAGCACTGGCATGGCGGCACGACGAGCACAGCGATGACCCACCTCGCCATCTCCGAAACGCGCGATGGCAAGAACGTCGACTGGCAGGAGCCGGTCACCGCCGCGCAGTTCAAGGGGCCCGCGCGCTGATGCTCCGGAATGGAAAGCCCATGCGTCTCCTGACGCTCGCCGCCCTCGCGCTCGGCGCGACGCCCACCATGGCGCAGGAGGCACCCGCCCCCATGCGGCGCGTGGCGCCGGCCATGGCCGACTATACCGACACGCTGCTGATGGGCGACGTGTGGAAGCGCCCCGGGCTCAGCCCGCGCGACCGCAGCCTCGTGACCATCTCCGCCCTGATCGCGCTGAACAGGTCGCCGCAACTGTCCGGCCATCTGGAGCTCGGCCTCGACAACGGCGTCACCCCGGTCGAGATCGGCGGGACGATCACTCATCTCGCCTTCTACGCCGGCTGGCCGAATGCGGTAACGGCGACGGAGATCGCGGACGGCGTCTTCACCAAGCGCAACATACCGGCGCGTGCGCGCCAAGCGGCACGCACGGCGCAGCTGCCGGTGCCCGCCAACGACGGCGAGCGCGCCGCCACGGTGGAGCGGACGATCAGCGCGGTCTCGCCCTCGCTCGCCCAGCTGACCAACGGTCCGCTGTTCGGCGACCTGTGGCGGCGCAGCGATCTGACCCCGCGCGATCGCAGCCTCGTCACGATCGTCGCCCTGTCGGCCAACGGCGATGCCGACCAGCTCGCCTTTCATCTCCGGCGCGGCTTGGAGAACGGTCTGACCCGCGCGCAGCTGGGCGAGGTGATGGCGCACCTCGCCTTCTACGCCGGCTGGCCGAAGGCGTTCGCCGGCAGCACCGCCATCGCCGAACTCGACCAACCGACGTCGGCCAGTCGGTGAAGGACAACACGTCGCCGGCTTCGACGACTCCAAGGAGCACTCCATGACCGAGATCATGCGCAAGGAGGACCTCGCGACCTCGCGAGGGTCCGCGGACTGGTTCACCGGCAGCGTCACCATCACCGGGCAGTTCCAGCGCGAGGAGCCGTCGCGCGTCTCGGGCGCCATCGTCCGTTTCAAACCCGGCGCGCGGACCGCATGGCACAGCCATCCGCTGGGCCAGACGCTGATCGTGACCGAAGGCGTCGGCTGGACCCAGGTGGAGGACGGCCCGGTGCTGGAGTTCCACGCCGGCGACATCCTGCTCTGCCCGGCCGACAAGCCGCACTGGCATGGTGCGACGCCGCACGAGGGCATGACGCACATAGCCGTGCAGGAGAGCCGCGACGGCTCGCCCGTGACGTGGATGGAGCACGTCAGCGACGAGGAGTACCTGAAGGGGCCGAGCCGATGACGCTGTCCCGGGCATGGGGCTATGCCTTCCGTTGCGGCCCGCGCCTAGTCGCCATCGCTGCGGCGGCGGGCCTGACGGTCCCGCTCGCCGCGCAGCAGCCGCAGACCGGAAGCGTCGCCGCGATCCCGGTCGCGGAGCGTGACCTGCCGACGATCGTCGCCGATCGTCCGGTCGTCGTCCCGGGCGTGTCGACGGCACTCGAGGGTCCGGTGTACCTGCCGAACGGCGACTTGCTCTTCTCGGACGTCAGGGGTGGCCGTGTGCTGCGGCTGGACCGGGAAGGACGGATCACCACCGCGGCGACGCTTCCCGGCCTGCAGCCCGCAGGCCTGGCGATCGGGCCGGACGGTCGCCTCTACGTCGCCGCCACCAGCGCGCCGGGTCGTGGATCGATCGTGTCGATCACCATGGACGGCCGCGACCAGCGGACCCTGGTTCCGGAAGCAGCCGCTTTCTCGCCGAATGATCTGGTGTTCGACGCTCGGGGCGGCTTCTACTTCACCGACGCGCGCGGCTCCATCGGCGAGACCAGCGGCGGCGTCTGGTACGTCGCGCCGGGCGGCAAGCCGACTCCCGTGGTCCAGCGCCTCGCGGTCGCCAACGGCGTCGCGCTCGCTCCGGACGGCAAGCGCCTGTGGGTCGGCGAGTTCGCTCTGGGTCGCCTCTACCGCGTCGATCTCGAGGGCGCGACCCGAGCGGCACCCTTCGGCGCCACGACCGCCTACCACTTCGTCGGGCCGGCGCCCGACTCGATGCGCACGGACCTGCAGGGCCGCGTCTACGTCGCCCTCAATCGCCAGGGCCGCATCCTGATCTTTTCCCCGCTCGGCATCCCCGTCGGCCAGATCGTCCTGCCCGGCCGTGACGTGGGCCGGAACCTGGGGGTCACCAGCCTCGCGATCCGGTCCGATACGGGCGAGATCGCGATCGTGACCAGCGACGGCGAACCGGGCGGCAGGTCCACCGTCTTCCGCGCCCACGTCCCCCGCTCCTGACGGGTGCGCCACGCTTCACGACAAACTTCTGCAAAGGAAGCACCGATGAACCAGAACCCATCTTCCAGCCGCCGCGATCTCCTGCGCGGAGGCGCGCTGCTCGGCGCTGCCGCCTCCACCCCGTTCGCACTTGCCGGCGCCCCTGCCGTGGCGCAGCAGGCACCCGGAAGCGGCACACGCATCGACTTCCCCACCAACACGCAGCGCAGGACGCTGGGCACCGGCACCGCCGCCTTGGAGGTGTCCGCGCTGGGCTTCGGCGTCATGGGCATGAATCACGACCGCGGACCGCATCCGGACCGGCCTGAGATGATCGCGCTGCTGCGGCAGGCGGCGGAGCGCGGCGTCACGCTGTTCGACACCGCCGAGGTCTACGGTCCGCTAACCAACGAAGCATTGGCCGGCGAGGCGCTGCAGCCATTCCGCGGCCGGGTGTACATCACCACCAAGTTCGGCTATCGTTTCGTAGACGGCAAGCCCGACCCGAAGCAGCTCGACAGCAGCCCCGCGAACATCCGGCGCATGACGGAGGCGTCGCTGCGCCGGCTGAGGGTGGACACGATCGACATGCTCTACCAGCACCGCGTCGACCCCGCCGTTCCTATCGAGGACGTGGCGGGCACCGTTCGCGACCTGATCCGTGAGGGCAAGGTCAGGCGCTTCGGCCTCAGCGAGGCGGCAGCGGACACCATCCGTCGTGCCCATGCGGTGCAGCCGGTGACCGCGGTGCAGAGCGAGTACCACGTGATGTGGCGCGAGCCCGAGACCAAGATCTTCCCGACGCTGCGCGAACTGGGGATCGGCTTCGTCCCCTACAGCCCGATCAACCGCGGCTTCCTGACCGGCGCGATCACCGAATACACCCGTTTCGACAACGGCAACGACAATCGCGGTGATTCACCGTTCTTCAAGCGCGAAGCGATCCGCGCAAACCTGGCGATCGTCGAGGTGCTGAGCAGCTTCGGGCGCACCCGTGGCCTGACCGCGGCGCAGGTCGCGCTGGCGTGGATCATGGCCAAGGCGCCTACGATCGTCGCGATCCCGGGCACCACCAAGATCGCCCATCTGGACGAGAACCTGCGGGTGGCGTCGGTCGCCTTCACCGCAAACGACGTTCGCGCGCTCGAGCAGCAGCTCTCGGCGGTGCCGATCGTCGGGACGCGGTACACCGCAGAGCAGAACCGCATGATCGACAGCTGATTAGCTCTGGCGCTGGCGGCATTGGCCCCGACGTTAGCCGTCAACTAGGCTGCGAACCTAACAGTTATGTCACGCCGAAAGGCTTAAAGATGCGTCAGTACCTGCGAGCAGCCGGTAGGATCGTCAGAATGGAAGACTGTTGTTGATGGCGCTTACCGGAGGACGGGTGGTGGTACCGCTGCGAGGCGCTTACCAGCCCTGTCGGGTTAGATGCGGCTGTCTCGCAAACGATCGTTTCCGGGACGCCGACGGCATCATGAGCGGCGGCTATCCACTTCGCCGTGCTCGATAGCGGCCTGGCAGAAAAGTCCCCACAATCGGTCATTCCGGACCACTCGGCACCTACGCTAGCGCCTGTTTTTGTGCGCCTCCGTGCGACCCGCCGCCTGCAGCGCTCGGAAACTGTTGAACAACCGGCACTTCCGACCCGACCTCCCCACGCAAAGGAGACGGCGGGATGTCCGCGACCAAGATCCTCTGGGGCCAGCTCCTCGCCGTCGGGTTCATCGTCCTGGCCGGCGTCTGGGGCGCCACGCAATGGACCGCGCAGGCGCTGGGCTTTCAGGCTCAGCTCGGCCCGCCGTGGTTCACGCTCGGCGATTATCCCCTTTATCCGCCGCCGGCGTTCTTCTGGTGGTGGTTCTCCTACGACGCCTATGCGCCTCACATCTTCCTGACCGGCAGCTACATCGCAGCTTCAAGCGGCTTCATATCGATCATCGTCGCGATCGCCATGTCGGTATGGCGCGCCCGCGAGGCAAAGAACGCGCAAACCTATGGCTCGGCACGGTGGGCGACGGAGCGTGAAGCGCGCGCGGCGGGACTGCTCGAAGACGACGGTGTCGTACTCGGCAAGCTTGGGCCGCGTTATCTCCGCCACGATGGGCCGGAGCACGTGCTGTGCTTCGCCCCAACTCGCAGCGGTAAGGGCGTCGGTCTGGTCGTGCCTTCACTGCTGACCTGGCCGGCGTCGGCAATTGTCCACGACATCAAAGGTGAGAACTGGGGTCTGACAGCCGGTTTCCGCGCTCGCTTCGGCCGCGTGCTGTTGTTCGACCCGACCAACGCGGAGTCCGCCGCCTACAATCCGCTGCTCGAGGTGCGCCGCGGCGAGTGGGAGGTTCGCGATGTCCAGAACGTCGCCGACGTGCTGGTCGACCCCGAAGGGTCGCTGGAGCGCCGCAATCACTGGGAGAAAACCAGTCACGCGCTCCTCGTCGGCGCGATCCTTCATGTTCTCTATGCCGAGGCCGACAAGACGTTGTCCGGTGTCGCCGCCTTTCTCTCCGATCCGCGCCGCACGATCGAGGCGACACTGGCGGCGATGATGTCGACATCGCACCTCGGCGACGCTGGCGTCCACCCGGTAGTGGCTTCGGCAGCCCGAGAGCTGTTGAACAAGTCAGAGAACGAGCGGTCCGGCGTCCTTTCCACCGCCATGTCGTTTCTTGGCCTCTACCGCGACCCGGTGGTCGCGCGGGTGACCCGGCGATGCGACTGGCGGATCTCCGATCTCGTCTCGGCCAAGGAGCCCGTGACTCTCTATCTGGTCGTGCCGCCGTCGGACATCAGCCGCACCAAGCCGCTGATCCGCCTCGTGCTCAACCAGATCGGGCGGCGCCTGACTGAAGAGCTGAAACCCAAAGCGGGTCGGCATCGCGTGCTCTTGATGCTCGACGAGTTTCCGGCGCTCGGCCGCCTCGACTTCTTTGAAAGCGCGCTCGCCTTCATGGCGGGCTACGGCTTGAAAGCCTTTCTAATCGCGCAGTCGCTCAACCAGATCGAGAAGGCCTACGGGCCGAACAACGCGATCCTCGACAATTGCCATGTGCGGGTCAGCTTCGCGACTAACGACGAGCGGACCGCGAAACGTGTGTCGGACGCTTTGGGCACCGCGACAGAGATGCGGGCGATGAAGAACTATGCCGGCCACCGGCTATCACCATGGCTTGGCCATTTGATGGTGTCGCGCTCCGAAACAGCGCGCCAGCTGCTCACGCCCGGCGAGGTCATGCAGCTCCCGCCCAGCGATGAGATTGTCATGGTGTCGGGCGTGCAGCCCATCCGCGCGAAGAAGGCCCGATACTTCGAAGATCCCCGGCTGTCGCAGCGCATCGGCAAACCGCCGGAATCGGGCCGACCAGAGCAGCAGTCAACCGACGACTGGAGCAAGCTCGCGACCATCGCGCGGCCGACAGCTCCGCGGCCCGCGGCGCAAATCTCGGATCCCGCCAACGGCAGCATTCGACGCGAGCCCGAACTCCAGCGACATGAAGACGTCGCGCCGCTGCCGAAGCGGCCGCAACAGGAGTTCGTCTTTCGCGATGAAGCCGGGGCGGATGCCGAGGCTGTGAGGGCCCGACGGGTGCAGGACCAGATGCGCGGAGCCGCGCAGCGCGCCGCGCTGGACCCCAATGACGGCATCGAACTATGACCGCCAAGCGTATCAAGCACACCTTCCGCCTGCCGCCCGAACTGTCCACGCAGCTTGCGGATTACGCCGCCCGCAAGCGCGTCAGCCAGGCCCAGCTCGTCGAAACGGCCCTCGCGTCCTTCTTGTCGCCGGACGGCTCGGAGCGCCTGGAGGCGGCGTTCACCCGAAGACTCGACCGCCTGACCCGGCAGGCTGATCGCATCGCCTGGCATACCGAACTCGGCAACGAGGCCATCGCGCTCTTCGTCCGCTTCTGGCTGACCAACAACGCCCCGCTTCCCGACACTGCACTCGCGGCCGCGCAAGCGATGGGTCGCGAGCGCTACCAAGCGTTCGTCGAGGCGCTGAGCCGGCGCATGGAGCTGGGGCCTAAACTCGGCACCGAACTTTCGGCCGACGTCGCTTCACGAGACGTCTCTCGAGACGACTGACCAGCGCGCCGCCTCCGCGATCGGCTGTCGCCCCCTCAAGGCCGGATTGAGACAGCCGTCAAACCCGCCGCCTCTTTGTCTTTCTGCGCCACACTACCCTTACAGCAAACGGCTGTTGCGATTGAGGATTTCTAGGTCTTCTTAGGTGTCCGCGGGCGCCGGCGCAGGGTGTGTCGGCCTCCCTGTCGAGGGTTGCGGGCGTGTCCATTCATCCTCTCCGGTCCGAAGCCAGCGCGCGCGGCGCGCGGATGCTTCGCACGGCGCTGGGGCCGTCGATCACCGCTTGGCTCGACGATCCGGGCATCGTTGAGGTGATGCTCAATCCCGACGGTTGCCTCTGGATCGATCGGCTCGGCTCGGGCCTCGCCGATACCGGACACACCCTGACCGCCGCAGACGGCGAACGCATTATCCGTCTGGTCGCGCATCATATCGGTGCCGAGGTCCATGCAGATCGCCCCCGCGTTTCCGCCGAGTTGCCGGAAACCGGCGAGCGCTTCGAAGGCCTGATCCCACCGGTCGTCGCGGCACCAGCATTCGCAATCCGCAAGCCCGCCGTCGCGATCTTCACGCTCGACGATTACGTCTGGACCGGCATCATGACCGCGACGCAGGCGGACGCCCTGCGCGTCGCTGTGGCGGAACGGCGCAACATCCTCGTCGCTGGCGGGACCTCGACCGGCAAGACAACCCTCACGAACGCGCTGCTCGCCGAAGTGGCCAAGACGTCCGACCGCGTCGTGCTGATCGAGGACACGCGCGAGCTGCAGTGCGCCGCGCCAAACCTCGTTTCGCTCCGGACGAAGGATGACGTGGCGAGCCTCGCGGATCTCGTCAGATCGTCACTGCGACTGCGGCCCGATCGCATCCCGATCGGAGAGGTGCGCGGCGCCGAGGCGCTCGATCTCCTGAAGGCGTGGGGCACCGGCCACCCGGGAGGGATCGGCACCATCCATGCCGGATCCGGCCTCGGCGCCCTCCGACGCATGGAGCAGCTCATCCAGGAGGCTGTGGTGACCGTCCCGCGCGCGCTCATCGCCGAGACGATCGACCTGATCGCCGTACTCAGCGGACGGGGCCCCCAGCGCCGTCTGGCCGAACTCGCCCGCGTCGAAGGGCTCGACGCGCAGGGCGACTTTTCCCTCAGCCCACATGGAGACGCATGATGCCGATGGATGTCATCGCGCGCCGGCGCTTGTCCCCGGCGTCCCTTCTTCAGCACCTCCGCTTTACGGGCACGGCCGTAATGCTGGCGGCGTTCACAGCTGGTCCGGCCCAGGCTGCCGGCTCCTCGATGCCGTGGGAAGCCCCGCTGCAAAGCATCCTCGAATCCATCGAGGGCCCGGTCGCAAAGATCGTCGCGGTCATTATCATCATCGTCACCGGACTGACTTTGGCGTTCGGCGACACATCCGGAGGCTTCCGTCGGCTCATCCAGATCGTGTTCGGCCTTTCCATCGCCTTCGCCGCGTCGAGCTTCTTCCTGAGCTTCTTCAGCTTCGGCGGAGGGGCGCTGGTCTGATGGACGCCGGCGAGCCGATTCCCGGCTATATGGCGCCAGTCCACCGCGCGTTGACCGAACCTATCCTGCTCGGAGGCGCACCGCGAGCCGTTACGATCGCCAACGGCACGCTCGCGGGCGCCATCGGCCTGGGCTTGCGCCTCTGGCTCGCCGGCCTTGCCATCTGGGCGATCGGCCACTTCATGGCGGTGTGGGCCGCCAAGCATGACGCCCAGTTCGTCGACGTGGCGCGGCGACACCTGCGCTACCCGAGCTGGATGCGGGTCTGACGCGCATGATGTCGCTACGCGAATATCGCGGCCAAGCCGCCTCGCTTCCGGACTTCCTGCCTTGGGCTGCGCTCGTCTCCGAAGGCGTCGTGCTGAACAAGGATGGCTCGCTCCAGCGTTCGGCCCGTTTTCGCGGACCCGATCTGGACTCGGCGACGCCGGCCGAACTTGTAGCGACGACGCACCGCTTGAACGGTGCGCTCCGGCGCCTCGGCTCGGGATGGTCGATCTTCGTCGAGGCGCAGCGTGTCGCCGCGAACACCTATCCGGACAACCGCTTCCCTGACCCCGTGTCGGCGCTTGTCGAGCGCGAACGGCTAGAGCAGTTCCGCGAGGAGGGCGCGCATTTCGAGAGCCGCTACTTCCTGACGCTCCTGTGGATGCCCCCAGCCGAAGACGCCGCGCGCGCCGAGGGGTGGCTTTACGAAGGCCGTGCCCGCACCGGCATCGATCCGTGGGAGCAGGTGAAAAGCTTCGCCGACCGCGGCGATCGGCTGGTTCAGCTCCTCGAAGGCTTCGTTCCCGAGGTAGCTTGGCTCAATGACGCCGAGACGCTGACCTATCTACACTCGACGGTGTCAACGAAGCGGCAGCGTGTTCGGGTGCCGGAAACGCCGATGCACCTCGACGCGCTGCTGGCGGACGAACCGTTGGCGGGCGGTCTCGAGCCACGTCTTGGAACGTCGTTTCTACGCACGCTCACCATCATCGGCTTCCCGAGTGCGACATTCCCCGGTCTGCTCGACGAACTCAACCGGCTCGCATTTCCCTACCGCTGGGCGACGCGGGCGATGATGCTCGACAAGACCGACGCGACCAAACTGCTCGGCAAGATCCGTCGTCAGTGGTTCGCGAAGCGCAAGTCGATCGCCGCCCTTCTCAAGGAGGTGATGACCAACGAAGCATCGGCGCTCGTCGACAACGATGCCGCCAACAAGGCCGCGGACGCGGATCTCGCATTGCAGGAGCTGGGCGCCGACCATGTCGGGCAGGCCTTCGTCACCGCGACGGTGACAGTGTGGGATCCCGACCCCAGCATCGCTGCGGAGAAGCTGCGGCTGGTCGAGAAGATCATCCAGGGCCGCGACTTCACGGTCATTGCCGAGGGGGTGAACGCGGTCGAAGCCTGGCTGGGCAGCTTGCCGGGCCACGTCTACGCCAATGTCCGACAGCCTCCGGTTTCTACGATCAACCTCGCCCACATGATCCCGCTCTCAGCGGTGTGGGCGGGTCCGGAACGGGACGAGCATTTCAGTGCGCCCCCCTTGCTCTACGGTAAGACCGAGGGCTCGACCCCGTTCCGGCTCTCGCTCCACGTCGGCGACGTAGGCCACACGCTCGTCGTTGGTCCGACCGGCGCCGGCAAGTCCGTGTTGCTCGCGCTGATGGCGCTGCAATTCCGGCGCTACGAGAATGCACAGGTGTTCGCCTTCGATTTCGGCGGATCGATCCGCGCCGCTGCGCTCGCGTGCGGCGGCGACTGGCAAGACCTTGGCGGTAGCTTGACGGAGGAAACCGGCGACGGTGTCCAGCTCCAACCCCTGTCGCGCATCGACGAGCCCGCCGAGCGAGCCTGGGCCGCCGAATGGCTGGCCGCGATCCTTACCGGCGAAGGAGTCGCCGTGGACCCCGGCGTCAAGGAGCACCTCTGGTCGGCGCTCACCTCGCTGGCTTCCGCGCCGCCCGCCGAGAGAACTTTGACGGGTCTCGCCGTATTGCTCCAGTCTCAGCCTCTCAAGCAGGCTTTGCAGCCCTTCTGCGTTGGCGGTCCTTGGGGCCGCCTGCTTGACGCTGAGCGTGAACGGCTCGGAGAGGCCGATTTCCAAGCCTTCGAAACCGAAGGGCTTGTCGGCGCAGGCTCCGCCGCGGCGGTCCTGTCTTACCTCTTCCACCGCATCGAGGGGCGGCTCGATGGTTCGCCGACCCTCATCATCATCGACGAGGGCTGGCTCGTGCTCAACAGCCCGGCATTCGCCGCCCAGCTCCGCGAGTGGCTGAAGACCCTGCGCAAGAAAAACGCCAGCGTCATCTTCGCAACCCAGAGCCTTGCCGACATCGAAACCAGCGCGATCGCACCGGCGATTATCGAAAGCTGCTCAACGCGCATATTCCTGCCGAACGAGCGGGCCTTCGAACCGCAGATCGCAGCGATCTACGAGCGGTTCGGCCTCAACGACCGACAGATCGAGATCCTCAGCCGCGCGACACCCAAGCGCGACTACTACTGCCAGTCGCGACGCGGCAATCGCCTGTTCGAGCTAGGGCTCGGCGAAGTCGCGATCGCCTTTGTCGCCGCTTCCGCCAAGGCGGACCAGCTACGCATTGCTGAACTTATCGAAGAGCATGGCCGCGACGGTTTCGCGGCCGCCTGGCTGCGCGCGCGCGGAGCCGGCTGGGCGGCCGATCTCCTTCCTTCCGCGCAGGAGGACTTGTCGCCATGACCAAACATACGTTCCGCCGCGGCCTGCTGGCTGCATCAGCCGCCCTGACGATCGGCCTCGCGTCGGCGCCGGCGCATGCCCAGTTCGGCGGGATCGTCTACGACCCGACCAACTATGCCTCAAACGTGCTGCAGGCGGCTCGGGCCCTGGAGCAGATCAACAATCAGATCCAAAGCCTGCAGAACGAGGCAACCTCGCTCCTCAACCAGGCCCGCAATCTCACGTCGCTTCCGCTCAGCCAGCTCGCCGAACTGCAGAGCCAGTTCCAGCGCACCCAGCAGCTTCTCGGCCAAGCCCAGCGGCTCGCTTACAACGTCCAGAACATCGACTCGATGTTCCAGCAGAAATATCGTGGCACAAACCTGACCGGGAACGACCGCGCTCTGGTCGACGACGCCAAGAGCCGCTGGGAGAACAGCGTCGCGTCGTTCGAGGACGCGCTGAAGGTCCAAGCCGGTGTCGTCGGCAACATCGACGGGTCTCGCCAAGCGCTCGACCGGCTCGTGACCGCCAGCCAGTCGGCCGACGGCGCCCTGCAGGCCGCCCAGGCGGGCAACCAGCTTGTCGCCCTTCAGTCCCAGCAACTTGCCGACCTCACCGCGCTCGTCGCGGCGCAGGGGCGCGCCCAAGCCCTCGACATGGCTCAGCGCGCCGCCGGGCAGGCGCAGGCGCGCGAGCAGCTGCGACGCTTTCTGACACCGGGCGTCGGATACCAGCCGGGCAATGCCCGGATGTTCCACGACTAGGACGATGGATACCAAGCTCTTCGCTCGGATCGGCGCCGTCATCTTCGTCGCGATCGCCATCACGATGACGGCGATCGAGATGAGCCGAAACCAGCAGGCGCGACCCGAGGAACCGCGGGTCGCGCCGGCAACCGTCCTCACCGACGATCCGCTTCGGATCGAGCTTCGCCGCTGTCAGCTGCTCGGCGCTGGCGGCGGATCGGACCCCGACTGCCTACGCGCGTGGGCCGAGAATCGCCGCCGCTTTCTCGCTCCCGGTTCTCGGCCTGCCGCCCGCATCGCCGACGGCGCTGTCCCCATGGAGAACTGACATGGGCGGCACCGGCGTCGTCGATCGCTTCCTCGAAGTCTTCACCAGCTACATTGATAGCGGCTTCGGGCTCCTCGGTGGTGAAGTCGCCTTCATCGCCACCACCCTGATCGTCATCGACGTGACGCTCGCAGCCCTGTTCTGGAGCTGGGGGGCCGACGACGACATCCTCGCCCGCCTGATCAAGAAGACCCTGTTCATCGGCATCTTCGCTTACATCATCGGCAACTGGAACGGGCTGTCGCGGATCGTCTTCGAGAGCTTTGCGGGGCTCGGCCTCAAGGCGTCCGGCACGGGGTTTTCCGCCACCGAACTGTTGCAGCCGGGCCGGGTCGCTCAGGTCGGGGTCGACGCCGGGCGACCGATCCTGGAATCGATCTCGGACTTGATGGGCTGGGTCTCGTTCTTCGAGAATTTCGTCCAGATCTTCGCGCTGCTGATCGCGTGGCTCTTCATCATCCTCGCGTTCTTCATTCTTGCGATCCAGCTCTTCATCACGCTCATCGAGTTCAAGCTCGCCACCATCTGCGGCTTCGTCCTCATTCCGTTCGGGCTCTTCGGCAAGACTGCCTTCATGGCCGAGCGCGTGCTCGGGCATGTCATCTCCTCCGGCGTGAAGGTGCTTGTGCTCGCCGTCATCGTCGGCATCGGCTCGACGCTCTTCAACGAGTTCCGTGCGGGGTTCGGCGGCGTCCAGCCTTCGATCGAGGACGCCATGGTGATCGTCCTCGCCTCGCTTTGCCTGCTCGGCCTCGGCATCTTCGGGCCCGGCATCGCTACCGGCATCGTCTCGGGCGGCCCGCAGCTCGGCGCCGGCGCAGCGGCTGGAACCGCGCTTGCTGCGGGCGGCGTCCTCGCCGGCGGCGTCGCGGCCGGACGGCTCGCCATGGGCGCAGGCGCGAGCGCCGTCGCCGGTGCCGCAACGGGCGGAGCACGCGCAGCCGGCGCGGCGAGCGGCTCATACTCGCTGGGATCGGCCGGCCGATCAGGCGCAGGCGCTGTCGCTGGCGGGCTCGGCGCGGTCGGACAGGCCGCAGGCGCGGCGGCAACGTCGCCGCTGCGCCGCGCCGCTGAGGCGCTGCGCGACAACTTCCGCCAAGGCGCGCGCTCCGCCGTGACCTCGACCGGCGGCACAATCAGCGGCGGGGCGGTGCCATCGAACGACACCGGCCCGGCAGGGCCGCCAGCCTGGGCGCAGGCCATGCGCCGCCGCCAGACAATGACCCACGGCGCGACGGTCGCCGCCCACACACTGCGCGGCGGCGACGGCGGCGGGTCGGGCGCCGCCGTCGACGTGAGCCAGAAGGATTGAGCCGATGTTCAGACGCCCTTCCATCCGATACGGGAAGACGCCGGAGCCCGAGACGCCCTATCAGCGGGCTGCCCAGGCTTGGGACGACCGGATCGGCTCGGCGCGAGTGCAGGCCCGAAACTGGCGGCTCGCCTTCTTCGGAACGCTGGCGCTGTCCGGCGGACTGACGGCAGGCATTGTCTGGCAGTCGGCGCGCGGCCACATCGTTCCCTGGGTCGTCGAGGTCGACAAGCTCGGGGAGGCCCGCGCCGTCGAGCCCGCCACGGCCGGCTACCGGCCGACCGATCCGCAGGTCGCGTTCCATCTGGCACGCTTCATCGAGCAAGTGCGCTCTATCCCGGCCGACCCGATCATCGTCCGGCAGAACTGGCTGCGCGCATACGATTTCACGACGGACAAGGGCGCGCTGGCGCTCAACGACTACGCGCGCACGAACGACCCGTTCGCCAACGTCGGCAAGGTGCAGGTCGCCGTCGACGTCTCCAGCGTCATCCGTGCCTCGTCGGACAGCTTTCGAGTGGCCTGGACCGAGCGCCGCTATCAGGACGGCTCCCTCGCCGCGACCGAACGATGGTCGGCGATCGTCACCGTCGCGATCCAACCGCCCCGCACGCCCGACCAGCTCCGAAAGAACCCGCTCGGACTGTTCGTCAACGCCATCAACTGGTCGAAGGAGCTGTCCCAATGACCCCGTCGTCTCTGCGGACCTCCGCAAACCCGCATGCACGTGGTTACGGCTCCACGCCTTTCCGTAAATCCGCACTTCCGGCGATCCTGCTTTGCGCCACAGCCTTGGCCGGCTGCGCAACGCGGGTCCCCAAGCTCCCGGCCATCAGCTATGACGCTCCCGTCGCGGCGGTTGTAGCGCCGCCACCGCCGCCAGCGACGGTCGAACTCGTCGCCATCCCTCAGCCTCTGCCGCTTCACGGCCAGCTCAAGCTGGTCGAGGAGCCTGACCGTGTCCCGAAGGCCGCAGACCCGCGTGTCCGCGTCGGTGCAGCCAATGCCGCCGCCCGAATGGAGCCTGTGAGGGATGGCTTCATCAATGCAATGCAGCTCTATCCATGGAGCGATGGCGCGCTCTATCAAGTCTATGCCGCGCCAGGGCAGGTCACTGACATCGTGCTGCAGGAGGGCGAGCAACTCGTCGGTCCGGGTCCGGTCGCGGCCGGTGACACGGTCCGGTGGGTGATCGGTGACACGACGAGCGGTGCCGGTCCGACCGGCCGCGTCCATATTCTCGTGAAGCCCACGCGGCCCGATCTCACCACCAACCTCGTCATCAACACCGATCGGCGGACCTACCATCTGGAACTGCGCGCAACGCAGCGGACCTGGATGGCGTCGGTGTCATGGACCTACCCGGCCGACCAGCTCATCGCCCTCCGCGGCCAGAACGCGGCCGCGCAAGCCGTGACCCCAATCGCCTCCGGCGTCGACATCGGCGCACTGCAGTTCCGCTATCGCATCATCGGCGACAATCCGCCTTGGCGGCCTCTGCGAGCCTTCGACGACGGCCAGCAGGTGTTCATCGAGTTCCCCACCGGCATCGGTCAGGGCGAGATGCCGCCTCTGTTCGTGGTCGGTCCCGAGGGTGGCGGCGAACTGGTGAACTACCGGGTGTCTGGCCGCCACATCATCGTGGATCGGTTGTTCGCCGCCGCCGAATTGAAGCTGGGCGACGGGCGCTCCGAGCAGCGCGTCCGCATCGAGCGCACCGACAGAAGGACGCGGCGATGAGCGACCCCGACCGGAGCCGGGAAGAGGAAGCCGAGCCTGAGCGGCGCAGGCCTGTGCCAGACCTGCGCTTGCGGGGAGACCCGCCGCGCGTGGTGCGGCTATCGCGCCGCGCTCTGGCGCTCATGGGAACGGTCGCGGGCCTCGCGATCGGCGGCGCGCTGATCTACGCCCTGCAAGCGCCGTCGAAACGAGCCGCAGAGGAGCTTTACAACACGGATAGTCGCACGACGGCGGAAGCGATCTCCAGCGCGCCAAAGGACTACGGCCAAGTCCCCCAGCTCGGCCCTCCCTTGCCCGGCGATCTCGGCCGCCCGATCGTGAGTGCTCAGGCCCGCGGCCAGGACGTGCCCCCGCCGCCGATGGGCACGGGCGGAACGAGACCGCCGCCAACCCCTGTCGAAAGCGCCGCGCAGCAAGCTCGCTTACGCGCGCAGCAGGAGCGCGATTCCGCCCGCGCCAGCGGCGTGTTTCTCGGACGCCAAGGCACGGCCGGCGCCGGTCCTGCGGCTGGGCCTGCACCATCGAACCCCTTGCTGGAGCTCGCCGCACTCGGACAGGCCGGTGCGCCGGGCCAGGCCTCGCCGGCCGTGCCAGCAGGAAGGGCAAAGAGGGCGTTCCTCAACGGCGAGACCGACCGCGGGACCACCAGCAGCGAGCGCCTTGCCCCGCCGGCATCACCCTATGTTGTGCAGGCGGGCAGCCTGATTTCCGGCGCTCTCATAACCGGGCTCCGCTCGGACCTCCCCGGCCAGGTGACGGCGCAGGTCACCGAAAATGTCTACGACAGCCCGACGGGTCGCATTTTGCTCATCCCTCAAGGGTCGCGGTTGATCGGCGACTATGATGATCAGGTCGGCTTCGGCCAACGGCGCGTGCTCCTTGCCTGGACCAGGCTCATTCTACCGGACGGCCGTTCGATCGTGCTCGAGCGTCAGCCTGTCGGCGATGCCGCCGGGTTCGCGGGCCTCGAAGATCGCGTGGACGAGCACTGGGGCGCGCTCGCCAAGGCTGCCGGCCTGTCTACGCTGCTCAGTTTCGGCGCCCGGCTTGCCGCGGAGGACAGCTCGAGCGAACTCGTCCGAGCGCTTCGCGACGGCGGGCAGAACACGCTGAACCAAGCCGGGCAGGAGATCGTGCGTCGGCAGCTGAATGTTCCGCCCACGCTCACCGTGCGGCCGGGCTTTCCGATACGCGTGCTGGTCAGCCGCGATCTGGTTCTGGCGCCATGGGGAGTTCCACGATGACGAGTTTGAAGTTGGGTCGCATTGAGGAGGAGCGGCCGGTGAAGTTGATGGTCGAGCTGCCGGCGGTCGTGCACCGGGATCTCGTACGTTACGGTGAGATGCTGGCGCGCGAAACCGACGCACAGGTTGCGATCGAACCGCAACGCTTGATCGCACCCATGCTTGCCAAGTTCATGGCAACGGATCGCGGCTTCAAAAAGGGTGCGCGCTAGCCACGCTCAAGGGGCGTAGCGCTGGCTGATCAACTTCATGAGCCGTTCAAGCGCCGGACTTGAATTGTCGCTCCGCCAATAGCCGACGTAGGCGATGTGGCTTACGAAACCGGATACCTCGTGGATCTCGCGCAACGCGACACCCTCGACAGTGCGGCCCAAGGCGGTATCCGTAGTAAGCGTGACGTAGCGCCCTATCGGCACAATGTTTGCGATGTTCTCGCGGCTCACGTCCTGTGTCTCCACATCCGGTCTCCACCCAGGTTCGCTGAGGCGAGCGCGGACCAGCTCGGCGAGGTCGACGCCCGGATCTTGCTTTGGCATGATGAAGCGTTCCGCCCTGAGGTCGGGCCAATAGATCCGGTCCTTCTGTGTCAACGGATGCTCCTCGTGCAGAGCGACCATTACGCGCTCCGCCCAAAGCGCTCTTCGCTTGAGGCCCGGTTCGGGCACGTCTCCGCTGATGACCGCAAAGTCGATTGCGCGATTGCGCAAGGCTCGAGTCAGGCAACAGCGATCACCCTCGATGGCGACAAGCCGCAGCTCCGGATTTCGGCCGATAAAGTCCACAATCATCGACCGCATGTTTCCGGCAGCGAGGGAGGTCGAGAACCCGAAGCCAAGTGTACCAACCTTGCCGGCGCCAATCGCGCGGCCCCTCGCGCTAAGCGCGTCCAAGTCGGTAAGAATTCCGCGGGCGGTTTCGATAAACTCTGTGCCTGCTTCCGTCGGGATCGCGCCGCGCGTGGATCGATCAAAGAGCTTGAAGCCGAGCCTCGTCTCCAAACCTCCAATGCGCTTACTGAGCGTCGCTTGCTTTACGCGCTCGACGCCGGCTGCCCGGGCGAAGCTTAGCGTGTCCGCAGTACGAACAGCATAGCGGAGCGCGACAGTATCGTGCGCCACGGAGCGAACCTCAACTCGGGCTCGAGGACGATCGGCCACCGACCCGATCATGAAGGAAGCGCCCGATGGTTTCGTTTGCTTGCACCGCGATATCGCTATCGAACAGGTGAAAGCCATGGACGCCGCCAGGATAGATCGCCAATTCTGCGTGATTGCCGGCTTTTGTCCAAAGTGCGTGCATAAACAGCGTGTCATCGACCAGCGGATCGATCGTTCCCACAGTGAAGAGCGCCGCGGGGAGTCCCGTTAGGTCGGCATAGAGCGGCGAGATCGCCGGATGGCGCAAGTCGCGGTTGCCGCTATAGCCGGCCGTCATAAGCTCGAGCGTCGGCTGGTCGACAAACGCGGTGCCCTGGGCGTGGCGAACGCTGGGGGTAAGCGAAAGGTCATAGCAGCCAAACGTCAGGTTGGCCGCGCGGAAGGCATCGACCTTCCCTGCATCGCGCAACCGGATCAGCGTCGATGCCGTCAGATGCGCACCGGCGGACTCGCCGCCGATCGCAAGCCATGAAACGCCGAACGCGCGCTGGCTGTTCTCGATAAGCCACTCGGCCGCTGCGACGCAGTCCTCGACCGGCGTGGGGAACGGATGCTCGGGCGCTAGGCGGTACGCTACGCTGACGGCGACCAGCCCTGCCGCCAAGCCGATATGCTCCAGAAGGGCGTCCTGCATGTCGTTGGTGCCGAGCATCCAGCCGCCGCCATGAATGTGCAGGTACGCGCCCCGCGGCTCATCCGGAACGAGGATGCGCAACCGGATCTCACCGGCGGGACCGGGAATGGTCATCTCGCGCGCGCCCGGCGCCTTCGGTGTCGCCGGCAACCCCATCGCGCCACTCTCATAGGCGGCGCGCATCGCGGCCAACTCGGTCGGTTGATCGAGCGTGGCAAGCGTTGCCATCAGCCGGCTATTGACCGCCGCGGTCTCGGGCGAGATCGCACGCGGGTCGAACAAATCGCCCAGTTGGGGGTGTGGTAATACGCTGCTCATCACGTTTCCTCCGTGTTGATATCTGGTCGGCGCCCTGCGCCGGGTGCGGGTTGCGGCGGTCAGCCGCCCGGACCTTCGCCGTCGGCTCGCGCGCTCGCAGCGGCCGTGACGGTGCGCGGCGTACGCCCGATCACCTCGACCTGCAGGTCGCCCATCGACGATGACGAGTGCGCGACGAGATCGCCCGGCTTGAGATAGCGGCCCGATCGCCGCTCCTTCTCGATGAAACCCTCGATCATTACGCGCTGCGCCGAGTCACCCCGAAACATCGGTCCGGTGAAGATGTAGCGGCGGCCGCCGGACACATAGTCCGACAGCTGCGGGGGCCTGAACACGACGCCGTCCGCCGTACCCGACATCACCGCCGACCCGCGAGAAATCGTTCCACCGCTCAGCAGCGGGATGGCGGCACCTTTGAAGGTGTAGGAGCCTCCACCGCCATTCGTCAGAGCCTTTTGCACGATCGCACGAAAATCGAGGATCATCTCGCCGCCGCGTGCATCCTGGCGCAATTCTTCGTTCACCCGCGTCGTCATGCGCTGCGATCGGACGAAAGCTCGCCAGTCCCGGGGCACAACGAGGAAGGGGCCGGTCGGGAAGAAATCGGCCTCGCTCTTGGCATCGCTGAAGCCCTTGCCCGAAGCGAGGTTCTTTGGGTCGACGAGACGCATCAGGCTCGCGCGATCGGTGAAGTCGCCGCACAGGAAGAACCCTTTCCGTGCGGCGTCGAAGTCCGCCACGGTCCGGATGTCGCGATCGAAGCGGGCGCAGATCTCGACTTCATAGTCGAGCAGCACACCACTCCGGAGGGCGACAGTGGTCCGGGAGGGGGTCGCCGGTCCGAACTTCGGGAAGTTAAACACCTCCTCGATCTCGGTCTCCCTCGCGTGTGCGCGAAAGTTCGTGCCGGTCGCGAGCTGCCGAGTAGGTGAGCCGGCGGACGGCAGCAGCTCGCCCAATGCGTAAACGTGATCGGCGTTCGCGCGACGCGCCTTGTCGAGGGCGCTGGTGCCCAGTGCCGCGATGACATCGAAGACATCGGCATCGAGCGGCGCTCCGAAGGCGGTGAGGTCGACCGCGCGGACCCCGTGCCGGTCAAAGCCCGTGACGAGCAGCGTTACCACCCTGCCGTCGGCCCACCGCACCCGCGCGAAGGTGTCAGCATCGTCTCGAGGGGCGACACTGCCGACGAGTGGCGCCCCGGCCACCCTCTGGGCCTCGGTCGACACGCCGCTACATGCGGCCAGGTTCATCGCCAGCGAGAGCGCCGCCACCTTTTGCAGGATGGTCATGGCCTGGACACCCGCCGCGATCAGAAGCGGTACGACAGGGCAAGCCCGCCGACCGCCTGGATCTTGGAGCCTTCGTCGACGATCGGGCTGTCCTTGGCGTTGCCGAGATAGTAGTTGGCGCCCGCACGGGCGATCAGGCCCCAGCGCTCATTGAACTGATACCCGGCGGTGATGCCGGCGCCTGCGTCCCGGATGCCGCCATCGGGCCGATAGGCGGCGAGCCCCGATCGCGCCGCCTCCGCAGGCGTGACGCCGAAGAAGGCCCGCATGTACTTCTTGTCGACGAACGTCGTCTGGGCATCGACGTTCAGGAAGAATTTCTGGCTCCGATAGGCCGCGTAGGAGACCTGCGCCGAGCCGACCCAACCATCGTGACCGCCGGCTACATCCTTGGCGAGGGTGAGATCGAACGCCACTTCGCCCTGGCCATACCGATTGCCGCCCACCCGGTAACCGACATAGCCGCCGACCTCGAGCGAGGCGTCGACGTCGTTCAGAAGCTTGACGCGACCGCTGCCGTCGCTCGAGCTGTTGCGGTTGCCCCGGTAATTGATGACCGGGCCGACCTGCACCCGGCTGTCGCCGAGCAGATCGAGCCGCGCGCCGAGACCGCGCATCTCGAGATTGACGCCCTTCCAGCCGACGGTGCCGATCACAAGCGGAACGAGTTGGTACTTCTTGGCGCCGTCGAACGCGGGAACGGCGCCCGGTCCTGCCGCGATGAAGCCATGCACGCCACCGCGCTGCTCCTCGGCCGACCTCGACGCCGGCGGCAACGCCGCCTCGGCCTCAACCGGCTGTGGTGCGCCCAATCCCTCCTGGGCGTATGCTGGCACGGCCGTGAGACCACAAAGTGCGAGCGCGATCGTGAGAGATGTCCTGGTCATGCTGGTGCTCCCTGAGCCGGGCCGGAGGTCGGCGGCTGGGAGTGGGCTATGAAGCGGGAGCGAGAGCGGCCACCGAACCTTCGTGGTTGCGCTGCTTACTGCGTACACGTACACTGGCGTAGGCGAAAAGGACGGTTCCCATGCGTGATTTCGCGAATAGCCAAGTGAGAACCTGGGCGCTCGGCCTCACGGGTCGGGTGGGAATCGCCATGCTGTTCGCGGCGCTCCTGACGTTTCTCGGCCCGTTCAACACCTACCGCTTCGATTTCATCCAGCGGATCGGCTACTGGACCATGCTGATGACGGCATGGCTGATGCTGTGGCTTGTCGCCTCCGGGTTGCTGTCGAAGTTCAGCGTCTTGCGGAAGCACAATGACATGTGGCGGCGGGTAGGCGCCATTGTCCTCACCTCGCTGCCGATGGTGGTGGTGGTCGGCGTTGCAACGAACATGATGGCGGGCTGGGAACCCACCCCCGCGAATGTCGCGGTGCTCTATGTGCAGGTCCTGCTCATCGGAGCCGCGCTGACCTACGTCTCGGACATGTTCGCCGCCAGCCTGATGGCTCCAGTCCAGAGCCTGGGAGCGCCGCCTGACCCCGCGGTCACGACGCCTGCCGACGAGCCGCTCCCGGACGAGGCGCCCGGTGATACGTCCTTCGTTGACCGACTTCCGCCGCACATCCGGAACGACATCCTCTGCCTGCAGGTTGAGGACCATTATGTCCGAGTCCACTCACGACAGAGCAGCGTGATGGTGCTCATCCGCTTCTCGGACGCGCTGCGCGGGATCGAACATATCCCCGGGTCTCAGGTTCATCGTTCGTGGTGGGTGGCGGACGGGGCGGTCGAGTCCCTTCGCCGGACGGGGCGCACCGCGCAGCTGACCCTTTGCAACGGGACCTCTGTGCCGGTCTCTCAGCCCTATGTGTCTCACGCCATCAACACCTGGAGCGCCGTACTGGTGTGACCGAGGACGCGGACTTCGCGAAGCGATGGCGCGACGTTCAGGGTAGCGCCGCTGGCCGCGAGGTGCTGCGCGATGCCGCGCACGACATGATCCGGGCGGGAGGGCTCGAGAAGCTCAACATGCGCGCGCTCGCCGCACGGGTGGGTCTCAGTGCGATGGCCGCTTATCGCTATTACCGTAGCAAGACGGCGTTGATCGACGATCTTCGGGGGCAGATCCGTCTTGACTTCGGCGCGCATCTGGAAGGCGCAGCCGCCACCTCGACCGATCCCCTGACGCAGTTCCGCGCGATGTGCGGCGCCTACGTCGACTATGGGCTGGCGAACGAGCAGGATTATCGGCTAATGTTCGGCGCCGATACGCCGCTGACGGCGACGGGCAGCGCAGGAGCGAAAGCGGCTCCCGGCTGGCTGGTCCTGGTTCGCGTCCTTCGGCGCCTGCGCGACGGGGCCGACGAGAATGATCTGATCGACCAGGCCCATCTGGTGTGGTCGACGTTGCACGGCCTGACGATGCTGCACCTCGGTGGCCGGCTCAACCTCGATCGGACCGCGTCGCGGCTCAAGCCCCCGATGATCGACTTCCTCGTCCGTGCGCTTCAACCGGCATGAACCTGACGCTTGAGTGAGCCCTACGGACCGCAGCGCCGGGGCGAACGCGACCGCGTGAGTCGCCGGACCGACTCCATCACGTCAGGGCGATTCTAAGGGGGCACTTTCACGAAACCGCGCATCGAACGTGCGGTTCTACGGCGAAATTGACCTGTTTACGCAGTAAGCGAGGGAGCCACGTATCGCTTCGGACGGCCGCGAATCGATGCGCCACACCGATCCTCAGCAGCCTCACCCTACCGTGACGCAACGCTTGAGGAGACCGCCCATGTCAGCACCGACCCCCAACGTCCGCCGCCGCTTCACCGTCGCACTCGCGATCGCCCCGATCATCGCGCTCGGCGCCTGTTCGACTGGCGGCCAGCGTCTGACCCGATCCGGGTTCATCTCCGACTATTCGCAGATGAAGCCGACCAAGGCGCACAAGAAGGACGCCATCTATGTCGCGGCGGACTATGCCGCTCCGGCCTACACCAAGGTCATCGTCGAGCCGGTCGAGTGGTACGCGCCCGATCGGCCGCAGAAGACGCGCGAGCGGCTGCAGGCCGACTTCCACGACCGCCTCGTCCGCCACATGGGCACCAAGTACCAGGTGATCGACGCCGACCAGGCAGGGCCGGGTGTCCTGCGCGTTCGCAGCGCGATCACCGGAACCCGGCCCGCCCGTTGGTATCTCAACGTGCCGGCGCAGGCTGCGCAGCTCGCGCTCGGTGGCTTTGGCCTGATCCGCCCCTCGTCTGGTGGCGCCAGCGAGGAGATGCAGGTCCAGGACGCGGTGACGGGCCAGCCTCTGGTTCAAGTCGCTACGTTCCGGAACGGGGAGCCGTGGCATGTGTCGGGATCCTACGTCCCCTACGACCATGCGCGCGGTGCTTTCACCGACGCCTCGCAGCTCCTCGCCGAGGTGGTCGCCAACCCCGATCCGAGCCGTCTGCCCGGCAAGACCAGCACCGAGGTCGCAGCCGCGTCCCGCTGACGTCCAGCCTTCGCCGACCGATCCCAAGGGAGCTTGTCATGGCCTATCTTTTCGCATTCGAGACCCCGGCGATCCCGGCGGCTTCCTCGCCGGTGCCCGTCCGCAGCCAGCCGGCCGCCAGTGTCGAGCAGCCTCAGCCCCGACCCGAGCTCAGTGCGCTGGAATGGTCGGTCGTGGCGCTGGCGAGCACCGACCGGATGTCGTCGCTGCGCGCTCCAGGCCGCTTCGCTATCGCAATGGGCGGGCTGTTCGGAACGCGGCACAACCCCAATCTCGCCTGCCCGCGCCTGGAGGCGCTGCGCCGGGTTGCCGTTTATATCTGGTGCGAGCGACCGCTACCGGATGACGAGGTGGCGAACTTCACGGCCATCGGCTTCTCGGTCGGTCACCTCGGCCTGATCCGTGCGAGCATCGCCCGTTACGAGCAATCGGCAACCCGCCAGAGGACGTCGCTGTGAGCCGCGGGATCGAGCTGCTGACCCTGCCTCTGGCGCCCTTGGTCCTCCTGGCCGGGTGCTCGGGATCATCCACGGATAAGGCCTCGCCGGCGGCAACCCCCGTCCGGGTGGCCGTGTCCACCTCCATCAACGGCTCCAGCTCGGTCACCGGCTCCGGTACGGCCGCTTATGAACGTGAAGCGACGCTTTCCTTCCGGGTCGGGGGCGTGTTGCGCAACCTGGCCGTCGACGTCGGCGACAGAATACGGGTCGGACAGCCGCTCGGCAGGTTGATCGGGGTCGACGTCACCGAGCAACTTGCCGGTCGGGTCGCCGAGCTGCAGCGTGCGGAGCGGACGCTGGCCAGGCTCGACACGCTCGCCACCAGCGGTGCGATCGCCGTCTCCGAGGCGCAGGACCAGCGCGACGTGGTTCGACAGGCGCGCGCCGCCGTCGGTGCCTCGCGCTATGACCAAAGCTCGACCTCGCTGACATCGCCGTTCGCCGGCGTCGTTCTCGAGCGACTGTCCCAGACCGGCGAGACCGTGACGGCGGGGCAAGGCATTCTTCGGGTCGCCGACCTGCGCAGCGGCTTCATCGTCCGCGTTCCGCTGTCGCCCGCCGATGCCGACCGCGTCGCGCTCGGCGCGGCAGCCGAGGTCCAGTTCGGCGACACGCGCCCGATCGTCGGCCGTGTGTCGCGCATCCAGCCGCTGGCCAATGGGGCGACAGGCACCCGCTCGATCGAGGTGCGGCTCAGCGGTCCGGCAGCCGCGGAGAGCGGGTCGATCGCAACGGTGCGCATCGCCACGCTCGCGCAGGGCCGTGACGACAGCCTCGTCATCGTACCCGCCGAAGCCTTTGTCCCCCAGGCCGGGGGGCGCGCGGGCGTCTTCACCGTCAGCGACGGACGACGTGCCAGGTTCCGGCCGGTGCGGCTGGTGCGCTTCGAGGGCGACATGGCGGTGCTGAGCGGCCTGCCGGCGCAAACCCGCGTGATCACGGCTGGAGCTGGATACGTCAAGAATGGCGACGCCGTTGTCATCGGCGAAGGGAGCGGATCATGACCTTCAATCCCGCAACGATGCTCATCAACCGCAGCCGGCTGACCCTGGTCGTCATCGGGCTGATCCTCGCGATCGGCGTCGCCTCGCTGTTCACGATTCCGAGGTCCGAGGATCCGCAGTTTCCCGTCCCGGGCATGAGCATTCGCATAGCGATGCCAGGCGCCACGCCGGAGGATCTCGAGCAGCTCGTTGTGAAGCGTGTCGAAGACGCGCTCTACGGGATCGACGATCTCAAGGACGTCAAGGCAAGCGCGACCGACGGGGCCGCGACGATCCAGGCCGAGTTCGAGTGGTCGAGCGACGCCGACCGCAAATATGACGAGGTCGTCCGTGAGATGACCGCGCTCCGGCCGTCGCTGCCGGCCAGCATCACGCGGCTGGATGTCGTGCGCAACCGCACCAGCGAGACCTCGCTGTTTGAGGTCGCGCTCGTCAGCGACAGACTGCCGATGCGACGGCTCGAGAAGACCGCTGACGACCTGCGCGAGGAGATTGCCCGCATTCCGGGGATCAGGCGCGCCGAATATTGGGGTGTCCCGTCAGTCGAGGTCCGCGTCGCGCTCGATCTGGGTCGGCTCGCGCAGCTCCAGTTGCCGGCGACGGCGGTCACCGAGGCACTGGCGCGCGCCGGCGACGAAACCCCCATCGGGTCCGTCAACGCGGGCAATCGACGGTTGGTCGTGCGAACGGGCGGTGCGTTTCGGTCGCTGGACGATGTTCGCGCCGTCACCGTGCTCTCCAAGAGTGGCTCGGTCATCCGGGTCGGCGATGTCGCCACCGTGGCTTGGGCCAGCGCGGAAGCCGAACACCTTGTCCGCTTCAAGGGCAAGCGGGCGCTGCTGCTCACCGCAACCGCGAAGGAAGGCACCGACGTCGGCGCGATGACCACGGCCGTGCGGGCCGAGCTCGCCAGCTTCGAGCAACGCCTCCCCGGGGACGTGCGGCTCGAGCGGGGCTTCTTCCAGGCCGACAATGTCGAGGTGCGTCTCGGCGGCCTGTACCGGGACTTCCTGCTCGCCCTCCTCATCGTCTCGATCACGCTCCTCCCGCTCGGCCTGCGCGCCGCCGGCGTGGTGATGTTCGCGATCCCGCTCTCGCTCCTGACCGGTCTGGCGATCATCGAGGCGCTGGGCTTCGGCCTCAACCAGCTCTCGATCAGCGGCTTCGTCCTCGCGCTCGGCCTGCTCGTGGACGACAGCGTCGTGGTCGTCGAGAACATCACCCGGCGACTTCGTGCCGGTGAAGACCGGGTGACGGCTGCGATCCAGGGCACCCAGCAGATCCTGCTCGCGGTTGCCGGCTGCACCGCATGCCTCCTTCTCGCCTTCATTCCGCTGCTCGCGCTGCCGGAGGGCTCCGGCGCATTCATCAAGTCGCTGCCGGTCAGCGTCATCGCCGCGGTCACGGCATCGTTCGTGATCGCGCTGACCATCATCCCGTTCGTCGCCAGCCGGTGGTTGCCGCTGCACGAGAAGGAGGAGGGCAATCGCGCGCTCCAGTTCGTCGACCGGGGCATCCACAAGCTCTACACCCCGATCCTCCACCGCGCGCTCGACCGCCCGGGTACGAGCCTGGCCATCCTCGGCGCGCTCTGCCTCCTGATCGCGCCGCTGATCGGGGCGATCGGCACGAGCCTGTTTCCGTCCGCGGACACGCCCGAGTTCCTGGTCCGGATCGAGCTTCCGCAGGGCGCGTCCCTGCCTTCGACCGACATGGCCTTGCGCCACGTCGAGCAGCGCCTGGCCAAGGTCAAGGAGGTGAAGTGGTTCGCCGCGAACCTCGGCCGCGGCAATCCTCAGATCTACTATAACATCCGCCAGCACGATCCCGACCCGGCCTTTGCCGAAGTTGCGGTGTCGCTTGACCGGTGGCATCCGGGCAAGTCTGACACGCTCCTCGCCGAACTCCGCCGCGACTTCGCCTCCTACCCCGGCGCGCGGATCACCGTGCAGAACTTCGTGCAGGGCCCGGCGGTCGCCGCGCCGATCGAGATCAGGCTGGCGGGCGAGGACCTCACGGTCCTCCAGCGGCTGGCGGCGCGCGCGGAGATCGCGATGCGAGGCACGAACGGGATCCGCGACGTCGACAATCCCGTACGCGTCGATCGGTCCGATCTCGCCCTGAATGTGGATGAGGGCAAGGCGGCGCTGCTCGGCGTGTCGGCCGGGGCCGCACGCAATGCCGTTCGGCTCGCCCTCAACGGCGACGTGTCAGGCCGCCTGCGAGACCCCGAGTCCGACGACTACCCGGTCAGGGTCAGGCTGCCGATGGGCGAACGCAACGTCGTTGAAGCCCTGACCCGGATCTACGTCCCCTCCGCGAACGGCGCAGCGGTTCCGCTGAGCGCGATCACGACGCCGAACCTCGAGACCGCACCGGCACGGGTCGACCGCTACAATCGTGAGCGCGTCGTGACGCTCATCGCCTATGTGCAACCCGATCACCTGACATCGGCGGTCACCGAGGAGGCCCTCCAGCGCGTCCAAGACGCAGTCCCGATGCCGGCCGGCTTCACGGTCAAGCTTGGCGGCGAAGCGGAGGAGCAGGTGAGCGGCAATTCGGGCGTGCTGTCGGCAGGCATCATCGCCGGCCTCGGCATCCTGGCCGTGCTGGTGATGGAGTTCGGCCGCTTCCGCCTCGTCGCGGTGGTCGCCAGCATCGTTCCGCTGGGGCTGCTCGGAGCCGTGGTCTCGCTGTGGCTCGCGGGCTACTCGCTGAGCTTCACCGCCTCGATCGGCATGATCGCGCTCATCGGGATCGAGATCAAGAATTCGATCCTGCTGGTCGACTTCACCGAGCAGCTTCGCAGCGACGGCCATCCGATCCGCGAGGCTCTGGAGAAGGCCGGCGAGATGCGCTTCCTCCCCGTCCTGCTGACCTCGGTCACGGCGATCGGCGGCCTGCTGCCGCTCGCGATCGAGGGCGGCGGACTCTACGCCCCCATGGCGATCGCCATCATCGGCGGCCTCGTCTCATCGACCATCCTGTCCCGCGTCGCGACGCCGGTGGTCTACCTCTTGGTTGCCCGCTCGGGAGAAAAGGCATGACGCTCCGGACACTCTCGCCGCTGCTGCTGGTCGCGCTCGCTGGCGGATGCACCGCAGGGACTGAGTACCATCGCCCGAACATGACGATGCCCGCAGCCTTCCGCGCTGCGCCAGCGGCACCCGGCGTGGCGACGGACGGGTCTTGGTGGACCCGTTTCAATGACCCCATACTCAACGACCTGGTCGCTCGCGGTCTCGCCAACAATCTCGACATCGAAATTGTCCTTGCCCGCGTCGATCGCGCCCGTGCCGCGGCAGGCGCCGCCCGCGCCGCCCAACTGCCTTCGGGGACGATCGATGGCAGTGCGGTGCGAACGCAGCAGTCGACCGAGGCGGGGCTCGGCCAGCTCAGCAACTATGTGCCGGATCTCGGGCGCGTCCAGAACTCGTTCTCCATCACCTCCGGCGCCAGCTGGGAGCTGGATCTCGCCGGCGGGCTGAAGCGCGGTCGCCAAAGCGCGGTGGCCGAGCTGGAGGCGACCGTCGCGGACAGCCAGGCCGCTCGCGTGACCGTCGCGGCCGAGATCGCGGACGCCTACCTCCTCCTCCGCACTCTGCAGGAACGTCGTACGCTCGCGGTCTCGCAGGCAGATGCGGCGGACAAGCTCACCTCGCTCGTGCAGAAGCGGTTCGACGCCACGATTGCGTCCAGGCGCGAACTCGAGCAGGCGAAGGCGTCCGCTATCGCTGTGCGAGCGGAGATCCCCGCGCTCGAGGCAGGGATCGAGGGCCAGCTCAACAGACTGGCGGTTCTCACGGGCGAGATGCCCGAGAGCGAACGCCGTGGGCTCGATCGTCCAGCACCGCTGCCGATCGCGGAGGTGGGACCGGTGGGATCTCCTACTGAGCTCCTGCGCCGTAGGCCGGACCTGATCGCCGCCGAGCGACGTCTTGCAGCTAGCCACGCGCGGATCGGTGCGGCGCTCGCCGAATATTACCCCCGGTTCTCGTTGTCCGGCCTGTTCGGGTTCCAGAGCACATCGCTCGGCAGTCTCTTTACGGGACCGGCCAACGTCATCCAGGGCGGACTCGGCCTGCGGTGGCGGATCTTCGACTTCAAGCGGATCGACGCCGAGGTGGTCTCCGCCAGGGGCGATGAACGCGAAGCGCTGGCGACCTTCCGCGCTGCCGTTCTGCGCGCTGCCGAGGACGTCGAACGCTCGATCGTCGATGGGCAAGCGGCGCAACGGCGCGCGACGCTCCATGCCGAGGAAGCGGTCGCGGCGAAGCGGGCGCGCGATCTTGCGGCGCAGGCCTATGGCGCCGGTCATGTCTCGCTGGTGGAGGTGGTCGACGCCGACCGCCGCTCCCTCCAGGCCGCGGACAGCCTTGCCCTGGCGCGCAGCGACGAAGTTCGAGCGGTCGTCGCCGCCTACCGCGCGATCGGAGGCGCCTGAGAACAGCTCCGCAATTTGAACCTGAAGTCCACCTTCCACCAATGAACTCGAAAGGACCTGCCTTCGGAGGGCAGCGATCACGCGGCATGCTGCGCCTTAACCTGGTGCACTACCTTCCACGACAACAGAGCCGACTTGGAGTATACGACACGGCGGCCAATCTTCTGGAACACGGGCCCGGTGCCCTGCCAGCGATATGTCTGGAGCGTTCCAACGGTCATGCCGAGAAGGGTGGCGGCTGCCCGTGTATCGATCCACTTAGTGCGGATGATAGATCCCAAGATTGGATCAGTGGTTTCTGCCTCGGCAGCCTCTTCTTCCCAGAAATCTTCGTGCTCCATCTGCTCTCCGGGCCCATCCTCGCTTACGGTCGGTTCCATGTGCAGCGCGATACAGTCCGCGATACGATCAGCGGCAGACTTGACGGGGTGGTCGGCTAGATGGGCATAACGCTCCGTCGTCTTTGCCGAACGGTGTCCGAGCAGCGCGCCGATGACGAGAAGGCTGTCGCCGTTGTTCGCTCCTATCGACGCGAAGCTGTGACGAAGATCGTGGATGCGGACATCCTCCAGCTCAGCCGATTTGCGGATGCGGCTCCAGACCGACTGAAGGTCCGTAACGTGGGTGCCAGCTGTTCGGCCAGGAAACACGTGGGGATTGCCTGCGCGCGGCGACAGCGAGGCAAGGAGGCGCATCGCCGGGGCGCCAAGGTGAACGACCTTCGCACCGGTCTTGCTGTCGGGCAGGCGGAGACATCTGTGGAAGCGATCAATCCACCCCCATCGCAGCGTCAAGATCTCGTTTTTGCGACAGCCAGTCAGGATCAGCATCCGGATGGCGGCAATCGCATATTCGCTTTCGACGCCGAGGGAAGCTGCGGCGGCAAGCACGCCGCCCAGGCGATGCAGCTCGGCCGGCGAGAGGAACCGCTCCAGCTTCTTTCCAGGATACTTCTTGACCCCGATGGCTGGGTTGTCCGTGCGGAGCCGTTCGTCGACCATGTAGCTGAACGCGGCGCTCAACGTGTTGATCACGCGGTTTGCTGTGCCCTTGCCGCCTCGGACGCGAGACTTCGACCGCGGCCCCTTCTTGGTGGTCTTGGCGCTCTTGCCCGCGGCTACGTCGCGCATTAGCTGCTGCACGTCTCCCCGTGTGAACGTGGAGAGCAGATGCCTGCCCACCAGCGGCTTGATGTGGTTTTCGATATTCGAACGTGCCTGCCGGATCGAGCTATCCTTTGCGGTCGCCAACCCCTCCTCAAGGTAGACGTCGCACGCATCGCCGATCGAGAATGTGGCGGCACTCCGCCTCTTTTCGTCGGCAGGGTCGATACCGGCCGCGACCTGCCCCAAAAGTGCTTTCGCCTCACGACGTGCGGTCTCCACCGTCCACACCCCATGGCTGCCGATGGTGACCCGGCGGGTACGCTTTCCGACGCGGTACTGGATCAGATAGCTTCGTCTCCCAGACCTGAATACGCGGAGGCCGAAGCCTTGCACGTCGTCGTCCCATACGAAGAGGTCGGCACTCGCAGGGGCTGTCCCCTCAACAATGCGCTTAGTCAGTTTCGGCATCTGAGAATTCCTACGCTCTATGCCCGCTTCCGCGGAAGCACCACGGAAGCGATCGGACGGAAAACCTGTCGTAGAGGAGGATGCCGCCGGCAGCGATGTATTGCAAGAAGTCTCAGTTTTATGGACGTTTATCGTAGAAACGGCTACACTGGAGAAGTAATGGCTAGAGGCTATACTTCAGTTGGTAAGGCTGAGGTCGTGAGTTCAATCCTCACCGGCAGCACCAGCATTTTCGATCATCCGCAAGACGTAGCGGCGTTGGCTGGGCAGCGGTCCGCATCGACGGTAGCAGCAAGCTGCCAGCCGCGTGACGTTGCCTGCGCCTTTGTCGTGCTGAGATGTCGACCTGTCATCTTCATGTCTGAACGACCACCGAGAGCGAAGCTGCGCGGGAAGTGGATCGTTAACTACGATTAAGTTCCCTTACCTAACAAATATATGCTGCTCGCCCAAAGGATTGCTCGGTGGCAAACGGGTCAAAACGGAAGGACCCGAAATGGCACGCAAGAACAGCAATGGCGACGTGGGCAAGGTGAAGGGCGAGACGGCAGCAAAGGTACCGCCCGCACCCGCAGGTGCCGATCTGCCGACCAGCTATGCCGAACAGCAGGGCAATGGCGGCGAAACCCACCAGACCACCACCGATCCCGCTTTCACCATGACCACGCAGCAGGGCGTGCCGGTCGCGGACGACCAGAACAGCCTCAAGGCGGGCACGCGCGGGCCGACCTTGCTGGAGGACTTCATCCTGCGGGAGAAGATCTTCCACTTCGACCATGAGCGAATTCCCGAGCGTGTCGTCCACGCCCGCGGCTATGGCGCGCACGGCGTGTTCGAGCTGACCGACAGTCTGGCGGACTTCACGCGCGCCGACGTGCTGAGCAACGTCGGGCAGCAGACCGAGGTCTTTGTCCGCTTTTCCACCGTGGCGGGCAACAAGGGATCGATGGACCTGGCGCGCGACGTGCGCGGCTTCGCGGTGAAATTGTACACCAAGGAAGGCAATTGGGACATTGTCGGCAACAATATCCCGGTGTTCTTCATCCAGGATCCGATCAAGTTCCCCGACCTGGTCCATGCGGTGAAGCAGGAGCCGGACCGCGCCTTTCCCCAGGCGCAGTCGGCGCATGACAATTACTGGGACTTCGCCAGCCTCAGCCCCGAAGCGTGGCACATGGTGATGTGGCAGATGTCCGACCGCACCATCCCGCGGTCGTTCCGTACCATGGAGGGCTTCGGCGTCCACAGCTTCCGCCTGGTCAATGCCGAGGGCAAGTCGACCTTCGTCAAGTTCCACTGGAAGCCGCGCCAGGGCCTCCAGTCGGTATTGTGGAACGAGGCGGTCAAGATCAACGGCGCCGATCCCGATTTCCACCGCCGCGACCTGTGGCAGGCGATCGAGTCCGGCGACTTCCCGCAGTGGGATCTGGGCGTGCAGCTGTTCGACCAGGAGACGGCCGACAGATTGCCGTTCGATCACCTCGATTCGACCAAGCTGATCCCGGAGGAGGACGTGCCGGTCCGCATCATCGGCACGCTGACGCTGAACCGCAACGTCGACAATTTCTTTGCCAGCACCGAACAGGTGGCGTTCTGCACCCAGAATGTGGTGCCCGGCATCGATTTCTCGGACGATCCGCTGCTGCACGGCCGTAATTTCTCATACCTCGATACCCAGCTGAAGCGCCTGGGCAGCCCCAACTTCACGCACATTCCGGTGAACGCGCCGCGCTGCCCGGTGATGAACTTTCAGCAGGACGGCCACATGGCGATGCGCAACCCCAGGGGGCGCGCCAATTACGAGCCGAACAGCTGGGGCGCCGATGGCGGCCCGCGCGAGAATGCGGAAATCGGCTACCGCAGCTTCCCGGCGGAGGTGCAGGGGACCAAGCAGCGCATCCGTTCCGAAACCTTTGCCGACCATTACAGCCAAGCGCGGCAATTCTACGCCAGCCAGCAGCGGATCGAGCAGAAGCATATCGGCGATGCGCTGGTGTTTGAGCTGTCCAAGGTTGAGAGGGTGGACATTCGCGCCCGCGCGGTATCGCACCTGCGCAACATCGACGAGGGGCTTGCCGCGACGGTCGCCGACGGGCTTGGCATGGCGCTGCCGGATGCGGCCAAGGCCGCCAAGCCGACGCTGGACCTGCCCGCTTCGGCGGCGCTGAGCATTCTGGCCAACGGTCCGGAGGACTTCAAGGGCCGCAAGATGGGGCTGCTGCTGACCGACGGTTCCAGCGCCGACCTGTTCAACGCGCTGACCGATGCGCTGGAGGCGGAAGGCGCGGTCTGGGAAGTGGTCGCGCCCAAGATCGGCGGCGTGACGCTGGACGACGGCACGGCAGTCGCGGCCAAGCAGAAGATCGACGGCGGCCCGTCCGTCCTGTTCGATGCGGTTGCCGTGCTTCCGTCCGAACAGGGTGCGGCGATGCTCGCCAAGGATGCGGCCAGCAAGGATTTCGTGGCCGACGCCTTCGGGCACTGCAAGTTCATCGGCTACAGCGCGGCGGCGACGACCCTGTTCGATGCGGCGCGCGTGCCGGAACTGGATGAGGGCTTCGTCGCCTTGGGCAAGGCCAAGGATGTGAAGGCATTCGTCGCCACCTGCCGCGACCTGCGTTACTGGCCGCGCGAGTTGCAGGTGGACCTGGACGCCGCCTCGCTCTCGGCACAGCCGTAAGGCACAGCATGGCCGGGGCGTCGCACAAGCGGCGCTCCGTCCGGCTGCTATCAAATAGTCTTTCTAGCCCGTCTTTGGGGCGGCCACGCGCGCTTCACGGGTGGGACACGCCCCCCCTGGCGGCGCGCGAATCCTGTCCCGCCAGGAATGCGCCCAACAGGCCCGCTTCCCCGCCAAGCGCGCTGGGCACCAGGATAGCGCCGGCTGGCGGGTACAGCATCCCGACCCGCACATGGCGATCGAGTTCCCCGATCAGGGCGGCGGATGACGACAGCCCTCCGCTCACTGGCACGATCGTCGCGGGAAAGGTGTTGAGCAGCATCGCCAGCGCACCGCCGACGATGTCGCAGTAGAGCTGGACGGTAGCGGTCGCGGCGGGATCACCCGCCTGCCAATTCTGCGTGATCACATGGCTGCCGGCATCGACGCCGTGGAGGAACCGGTGCAGCCGCTCCAGCCCACGCGCGCCGCCGACCGTGTCGAGGCAGCCGGATCGTCCGCAGCCGCAGGGGAAGAACGGCGTTGCATCCGGCACACGAGGCGATCGGGTCACCACCGGGCCATGCCCCCATTCGCCCTGCACGCCGCCGGGACCAGTGACGATGCGTCCGTCCTCTACCATCCCCCCGCCGACGCCGGTGCCGAGGATGATGCCGAACACACGCTTGTGCCCGCGCCCGGTGCCGAGCCCGGCTTCGGCCAGCACGAACGCATCGGCGTCGTTGATCACCGTCACCGGCCGGCCGAGCGCGGAGGCCATCTCCGGCGCAAGCGCATGGCCGTGGATGCAGGCGATATTGGCGCTGGTCACGACCCCGCTATCGAGATCGATCAGCCCGGCGGTGGCGATGGAGATCGGATAGTCAGTGTCCAGCGCCGCGCCATTGCGAGCCAGCAGGTCGGCGAAGATGCGCAGAAAGGCGGGCCAGTCCGTTGCGGGCGTGGGATGCTTCACGCGCTGCACGATGGTGCCATCGGCGGCAAGGATGGCCACATCGATGAACGAGCCGCCCAGATCGGCGCAAATTCTCACACAAAGTCTCCTGAAATCTGGCCGGCAGGGCTGCGCCATGGTGCAGTCCGGCAATGGCGCGGCAGCCGTCCCGCGCCGAGAAATGATCATGCGGCGACGGGACGCTCTCCATCCAGCACCTGCCGCAACCCTGCCACGACCGACTGGTCGGTGTCACGCAGCCCTTCCGGCGCAAAGCCGAAGGCGACCGCGCGGGAATCCGCTACGGACGTGATACGGCTGCATGAGGCGTGGACCGCAGGGACGCCGGTGGCGGCGATTACGTCCAGCGCAGTTTCGGCGGTGATGCCGCTCCCCGCCATGATCTGGATCCGGTCGCCGGCGCGCGCCTGCATCGCCGCCATCCGGGCCACGCCCGCGGAAGCGGTGCGGGCCCCGCCCGAGGTGAGGATCGTCGCAATGCCGAGTGCAACCGCGCTGTCCACCGCCTCCACGCCACCGGGCACCAGGTCCACCGCGCGGTGCAGCGTCACCTCCAGTCCGGCGGCATGGCGCACCAGGTGATCGAGCAGGTCCATGTCGAGCCTGCCGTCGGGCATGTTGGCGCCCACCACAATCCCGGCCAGCCCGCAGGCGCGCGCGGCGTCGATGTCGCGCCGCATGACGTCATGGTCGCCGCCGGCATAGACGAAGTCCCCCGCACGCGGCCGGATCATCGCGCGGACCGGAACCGGCACATGGGCGGCCGCCGCCATCAGGCCCGCCGACGGAGTCAGCCCGCCGAGCGCGAGCGCCGAACAAAGCTCCACCCGGTCGGCACCCCCCGCCACCGCCGCGTGCAGGCCGGCGACCGTGTCGACGCATACTTCCAGCAGGACGGGCCCCCGTGCCACGTCAGGCATCCGCCACAGCCCTTGCCCCGCCCCCCAGGCTGGCGCGGCTTCCGACCACGGCGAAGAACAGGATGTAGCAATAAGCCGGCGCCATCAGCAGCAGGAAGACCAGCTGGAACGGCAGATGCTCCTTCAAATGCGCAAACAGCTGCGGGATCACCGCCCCGCCGCAGATCGCCATGATCATCGCCGCCGATCCCGTCTCGGTGTGGCGGCCCAGCCCATGGATGGCGAGCGGAAAGATGGCCGGCCACATCATCGCATTGGCGAAGCCCAGCGCCGCCACGAAGCCGACTGAGACATAGTTGGTCGTCGCATAGGCGCCGATCACCAACACCACGCCCAAGATGGCCGAGAAAGCCAGGTAACGCTGCTGCGAGACGAAGCGGGGGATCAGGATCAGCCCCGCCACATAGCCCGCCAGCATCGCCGCCAGCGTGAAGGAGGTGAAAAACGCCGTTTCCTCCAGCGGCAGGCCGAACGCCTGGCCGTATGCGCCGATCGCATCCCCGGCCATCACCTCCACCCCGACATACAGGAACAGGCACAACACGCCCATCCACAGATGGGGAAAGGACCACAGACCGCGATCCCCCTCGCCGGCCTTGGCGGTGGCCGGCGCTTCCGACCGGATTTCCGGCAGGGGCGACTTGAGGATGAACACGGCCAGCAATGCCAACACCCCCGCCATCACCAGATAGGGACCGTGGATCTTGGCCGCAAAGGCGTTCAACAAGGCCTCCCGCGCGACCGGATCGGACGCGGCCTTCACCTGCGCATCCAGCTGGCCCACCCCGCGCAGCACCAGCGCACCGATCACCACCGGCGCCAGGATGCCCGCCACCTTGTTGCAGATGCCCATGAAGGCGATACGCTGCGCCGCGCTTTCGATCGGCCCGACGATGGAGATGTAGGGATTGGCGGCGGTCTGAAGAATGGCCAGCCCCGCGCCGATCACGAACAGGCCGGAGAGCGCGCCGGGAAACACCCGCATCGTCGCGAACTGGCCGAAGATCACGGCGCCCACCGCCATGATGAACAGGCCGAGCGTCATGCCCTTCTTCATGCCGGTGCGCCGCAGGATCGCCGCCGCCGGCAACGCCAGCACCAGATAGGACATATAGAATACCATCGGCACCAGAAAGGCCGACACGTCGTCCAGCGTGAAGGCCAGCTTGACAAAGGTGATCAGCGGCCCGTTCAGCCACGTCACGAACCCAAAAACGAAGAACATGACCCCGATAATTCCGGTGGTCAGCAGTGGCGCACTGGACGAGCGTTGCGGCATTCCTGTGTTTCCCTTGGCACGCCCCGCACCGGCGTGCACGGAGCGACCCCGCGCAATCCGCCCCGCGGAGGTCGGCCTAGGCAGCCTACGAATGCCGCCCTCGGCTTGTCAAACTTCGTTACGGCGCAAGCCCATGGTGCAAGCCTGTCCGACAGATGATCCGACCGGTGCGACCGATCCGCTACCCACGCGGCAGGTTTCCTCGCGGCAGTGCGCGGCGGACCGCCGGCAGGATGCGCCGGACGATCACGCCTACACCCCGCGCATTGGGATGCAGGCCGTCGCGCTGGACCAGCGCGCGGTTGCCCGCCACGCCGTCCAGGAAGAAGGGGTAAAGCGGCACCCGATGCGCCTTCGCGAGCGCCGGATACATGCTCTCGAACGTGCGGACATAAGCAGGGCCGAGATTGGGTGCCGCGCGCATGCCGGCCAGCAGGACCGGGATGCGCCGCCGGTCGAGCTCGGTCAGGATCTGGTCGAGATTGGCGCGTGCCTGCGCCACCGGCAGGCCCCGCAGCATATCATTGGCGCCGAGTTCCACGATCACCAGGTCCGGCCTCGCGCCTAGCCCGCGCAGGCCCCAGCGCAACCGCGCCCACCCCTGCGCCGCGGTGTCCCCGGCCACGCCGCCGTTGCGGACGGCGGCGGCGACGCCCTGCTTGCGCAACGCCGCCTGCAATTGCGCGGTGAAGCCGCGGTCAGGCGGCAGGCCATATCCCGCCGTCAGACTGTCGCCATACGCCCAGATCAGCGGCCGGCCCGGCGCAGCCCACGCCGTGGCGCCCTGAAACGCCAGCAGGGCAAGGCAGAGATGGACAAGCCGCCCCGGCCATCCGTATCGCCTGTGCCGTGACCATCGCTCCATATCCGGTGCGTAGCGCCGTCATCGCCGCGCGCAACATCTCGTTGGCGCTCGGCCGCCCGCCCGCGCGGGTGGAGGTGCTGCGCGGCATCGACCTGACGGTGGAGGCGGGCGACAGCGTCGCGCTGCTCGGCCCGTCGGGATCGGGCAAGTCGTCGCTCATGGCAGTCCTGTCCGGGCTGGAGCGGCCGAGCGGCGGCACGTTGCAGGTGGCGGGGCTGGACTTCGCCACGCTGGACGAGGACGCGCTGGCCACCGCGCGGCGGGGCCGGATCGGCATCGTGCTGCAGGCCTTTCACCTGCTGCCGACCATGACCGCGCTGGAAAACGTCGCCGTGCCGCTGGAGCTGGCGGGCGAGCGCGACGCCTTTGCCCGCGCGGAGGCCGAACTGGCCACGGTGGGCCTGGCCGCGCGCACGCACCATTATCCCGCGCAATTGTCGGGCGGCGAGCAGCAGCGCGTCGCCATCGCCCGCGCATTGGTCGGCCGGCCGCAACTGGTGTTCGCGGACGAGCCGACCGGCAATCTGGATACGGTCACGGGCAACGCGATCATGGACCTGCTATTCGCGCGCCAGCAGGCAAATGGTGCAACCATGGTGGTCATCACCCATGACGCGGCGCTCGCCCGCCGCTGCGCGCGCGTGGTCGAGCTGGCGGACGGCCGGATCGTCAGCGACCGCCGCACCGCATGAGTGTGCGCATGATCGGCCTGGCCTGGAGCCTGGCGTGGCGCGACCTCCGCCGGGGCGGGCAGGGATTGCTGCTGCTCGCTTTGTGCCTGTTTCTCGGCACGGCGGCGCTGGCCGGGATCGGCAGCCTGTCCGCCAGCATCCTCGGCGCGCTGGACCTGCACGGGCGCGAGATGCTGGGCGGCGACGTCGAGCTGACCGTATCGCAGCGGCGCGCCACGGTGGAGGAAAGCGCCGCCTTTGCCGCCGCCGGCCGCCTGTCCGAAACCCTGTCGATGCGCACCATGACCGATGCCGGGCGCGGGCCGGTGCTGGCGGACCTGCGCGCGGTGGACGATGCATGGCCGATGGTCGGCCGGTTCCGGCTCGCGCCCGGTGCGCTGGCACCCCGCCCGCATGGCGACCAGGTCGCGATCGCCCCCGTGCTGGCCGATCGGCTGGGCGTGCGCGTCGGGGATCGCCTGCGCATCGGTCGGGGCATGTTCCGGATCATCGGCCTGATCGCCGAAGAGCCCGATCGTTTGGGCGCGGGCTTCACCCTCGGCCCGCCGGTGCTGCTCGACATGGCGGGGCTGGATCGGACGCAGGCGGTGCAGCCGGGCAGCCTTTATCAAAGCCATTACCGCATCCTGCTGCCGCCGCGCACGGACGCCAAGGCGATCGCCGTCCGCCTGACCGGGCGCTTCCCGGGCGCCGGCTGGTCGTCGCGCACGTCCGCGCAGGCGGCGGGCGGGTTGCGGCGGAGCCTGGATCAGCTGGGCCAGTTCCTGCTGCTGGTCGGGCTCGCCGCCCTGACGGTGGCCGGCGTGGGTGTCGGCAGCGGGGTGACCGCCTACCTCGCCGCCAAGACGCGGGTGATCGCGACGCTGAAGGTGCTGGGCGCGCGCTCGCCCCTGATCGGCGCCATATTCCTGATCCAGATCGCCGCCACCGCCACGGCCGGGATCGCGCTGGGCCTCTTTCTTGGCGCACTGGTGCCACTGATCGTCGCCCGGACGGCGGGCGCGGCGCTGCCTGTTCCGCCGCGCCTCGCGCTGTATCCCGTGCCATTGCTGACCGCCGCATCGCTAGCCGGAATCGCCGCCTTGCTGTTCGCGCTGCCCGCGCTCGCCCGCGCGCGGCACGTGCCCGCCGCCACCCTGCTGCGCGGAGCCGTGGGCGGACGCGGGCGCCCGTCGTCGCGGGTGATCGCAACCGTGGCCTTGCTCGTCGCCGGGCTGGTCGGCATCGCGGTGGGGACGGCATCGGACCGCCCGCTCGCGCTTGGCTTCGTCGGCGCGATCGGGGTGCTGGTGCTGCTGCTATGGTCCTTGGGCCTGCTGCTGCGCTGGTGCCTCGCCCGTCTGCCGCGTCCGCGCACGATGACGCTGCGGCTGGCGCTCGCCAACCTGCACCGTCCGGGTGCGCAGACCGACCGGCTGGTGCTCGCGCTCGGGCTCGGCTTCTCGCTGTTCGTGGCGATGGCGACGATCGACACCAGCATGTCCGCCGCGCTCACCGAAACCGCCCCGGCCAAGGCTCCGCGTTTCTTCGCGCTGGACCTGCAGCCGGAGGATGCCGGTCGCTTCCGGGCGGCGGTGCGGACGGCCGCGCCCGATGCCCGGATCGAGGCGGTGCCGTCGCTGCGCGGATCGATCAGCGCGTTGAAAGGCGTGCCGGTCACCCGCCTCAAGAACCTGTCCGGCTCCTGGATCCTGCGTGGCGACCGCACGCTTACCTGGTCTGCCTCCGTGCCGCCGCGCAACCAGGTCGTCGCCGGACGCTGGTGGCCGCGCGACTATCATGGCCCCCCGCTCGTCTCGATCGAAGATCGCGCCGCCGAAGCGCTGGGGCTGCATGTCGGCGACAGTATCACCGTATCGGTACTCGGCGTCGACGTCCCCGCGCGCATCGCGGCGTTGCGCAAGATCGACTGGAGCGGGCTGGGCCTCAATTTCGCGATCGTCTTCTCGCCGGGCTATATCGAGGAAGCGCCGCACGTTTTGCTTGCCAGCGTCTATGCGCCGCCGGGCCGCGACGGTGCGATCGCGCGCGCGGTCGCCGCCGCCTTGCCGTCCGTTTCCCTGATCCGGGTAGGCGACGTGATCGGCCAGATCGGCGTGCTGCTCGGGCAGATCGGGGTGGCCGTGCGCGCCGCCGCCGGCGTCACGGTGGTGGCAGGGCTGGCGGTGCTGATCGGGGCGGTCGCCGCCACCACCCGCGCGCGGCGTTACGACAGCGTGATGCTGAAGCTGCTCGGCGGCACCGTGCGTCAGGTACTGGCTGTGCAGGCGCTGGAATATGCGCTGCTGTCCTTGTCGCTGTCCGCTGTCGCGCTTGCCGTCGGTGCGGGAGCAGGCTGGGTGGTGGTGACGCGCGTGCTGCAACTCACCTGGGCGCCCGACTGGATGGTGGTCGCAGTCACGCTGGCGGCATCGTGCATGGTGACGCTGGGGATAGGCCTGACGGGCAGCATCCCGGTACTGCGGGCCCGTCCGGCGCAATCCTTGCGGAGCTTGTAACCGGCGCCGACGCCTGCGGGCCGCGGCGTTCTTACTGCTTTCGCAACGACGCTTACTCCGGCTGCAACCTGTATGCCTTCAGCGGCCGCCTCTCGCCGCCGCCCAAAGCTTCCGCTCCGGCGTCAGTTCGCGAAGAAGCCGTTGCGGCTGATCGCGGCGGTGGGCCCGCTTGACGTCCTGCTGATACCGCTCGGCCGTGCAGCTCCTCCGGCACGGTCAAGTGGCCACCACTACTAGCTGAAGGTACGGGGGAGCACGGCGCCGGGCGCGAAGCTCCCCATCCCCAAGCCGATCTACAGCGCAAATTCCAAGGCGCGCACCCGAACATCCGATCCGCCGGCAAAGGCGCAGAGCCAAGTTGACAGGCTTCGGGTTACCGGTAACATCTATCGAAAATAAGAATAGGCGGCCACCGGATCATGGGCGGATCGCTAATCGGGAGAGGAAAATGAAGAAGCGTACGCGGCGCCTTTGCGCCTTTTCGGCTTTCCTGTCGGCCGGCACCGCCTGGCCCGCGCTGGCGCAGACCATGCCCGATCCGGCAGGCAGTGGGCCCACCGCATCGTCCAGCAGCAGCGCCACGGCCCAGCCGCGGGCGGATGAGGAAACCGGCGCGGGCCAGACCGCGCCGACGCAGATCGATTCCACGGCCCAGGCGCCGGCCGACCCCTCGGCCACCGGCAACGAGGAGATCGTCGTCACCGGCTATCGCGCCTCCCTGCAGAGCCAGACCAACGCCAAGCGCAACTCCATCGGCTTCAGCGATTCGATCTTTGCCGAAGATATCGGCAAGTTCCCCGACACCAACATCGCCGAATCCGTAAACCGCATCCCCGGCGTCACCATTGCGCGCGAAGTCACCGGGGAAGGCTCCAACGTCGCCATTCGTGGGCTGGGCACCAACTTCACCCGCGTCCTGCTGAACGGTGCGCCGGTGGCGGTCGCCTCCGTACGGTTCGACGCGCAGGGCACCAATCGCGAAGTCGATCTGGATCTGCTGCCGACCGAATTGTTCACCCAGCTGACGGTCAGCAAGACGCCCACGGCCAGCCAAGTGGAAGGCGGCGCGGCCGGCACCGTGAACCTGCGTTCGGCGCGGCCGTTCGACAATCCCAAACCCTATGTCAGCTATGGGCTGCAGGGGTCCAAGGTCAGCGCGGCGGACAAATGGGGCTATCGCGGCCATGTTCTGGCCAGCGCGACCTTTGGCGATTTCGGCATCCTGGTGGGCGGCGCGGCCGTCCGCAACGAGTTCCGGGTGAACGGGTTCGAGACGATCGGCTGGACCAATCCCAACCTCACCGCGAGCCAGAATACCAATCCCGTCCGCAACGCAACCGGCGGCGGCAATTTCACCATCCCCGGAACGGTCCCGGTCAATGCCGGCAACGGGCTCACCGCCGGCACGATCATCGACCAGGCATTCCTGCTCCGCAACAATCCCGGCGCCACGATCGACCAGATCGACAACGGCCTGCTGCCGCGCCTGGGGCGTCCTCGTACCGAAGGGGGGCATCGCCAGCGGTACAACGGCCTGGTCTCGCTGGAATGGCGGCCGAGCGATGCGTTCCACTTCTACGTGGACGGCATGTATGCCCGGCGCACCACCGAGTTCACCCGCACGTCCATGAACTGGGCGGTGCGCAACGGCGCGGCCATCCCGCTCAACACCACCTACGATCGGACGGACTGCGCCACCGGCTGCGTCGTGACCGGCGGCACCTATGCCAATTCGCAATTCTTCCTCGAATATCGTCCGTTCCACGACAAGCAGCATTTTTGGGGCGTAAACCCGGGCATCGAGTTCCAGGTGAACGACCGGATCAAGGGCGACTTCCAGGCGAACTACACCAAAAGCAAGTTCCGGCGCGAAAGCCCGACCGTGCTGGTGACGACGCCGGTGAACAGCGGCGCCACCGTGACATACGCCAACAATGGCGGTCTTCCCGACATCACCTCCAGCCTCGACCTCAACGATCCCGCCAATTTCGGCTGGGCCGGCGGCGGACGCGTCAACCTGAACGGGGAAGAGCGCCGGACCGAGACCAAGGGCATTCGCGGCAGCCTGCTGTTCGGCGATGCGGAGCGTTTCAGCGTGCGCGTGGGCGGCGCCTACGACGATACGCAGCGCCGGATCACGCCGTTCGACAACACCAATCCCTGGTCCAACGCCATTTGCGGCAACGGCCCCAGCGTGACCTTGCCCGCGCCCAACACCGCCACCACGCCGTGCACCGGCCTGAACGAACCCGGCGCCGCCGCCCCCGCCGGCTTCCCCGCTTATCCGGGCTATGGCACCAACTACAGCGCCGGCTTCCCGCCGATCACCTATGCCGGCTCCCTGATCCCGACCGCCGCGGTGCCGGGCTTCCTGCAACCGGGCGGCAACGGCTTCATCACGGTCGACTGGAACAAGTTCCGTCAGGCGACCGGCTATGACGCGTTGCTGGGCGAGGCGCAGGAAACCGGCCAGTCCGCCAGCAGCGCCAATGGCGGCCTGATCCGCGAAAAGGTGACCGGCACCTTTGCCGAGGCGAACGGCATCTTCGATATCGGCGACAATACGCTGCGCCTGAACGGGGGGCTGCGCTATGTTCGCACCGCGCAGATCGTGGGCGGCCGCATCAGCGTTCCCGATCCGCGCAACACGCTGGCCAGCGGGGCGCAGTTGCCCGATGGCGGACGCTATCCCAACAGCATCATCTTTCCGCGCACCAAGACGCTGTATTCCAACTTCCTGCCATCGGCCAATTTGGCCTTCGACTTCGCCGGCAAGGCGGTGGCGCGCGCGTCCCTGTCCCGCACGCTGACGCGGCCGAACCCCAATGCGCTGCTGCCGGGCGCCAGCTTCGTCGCGCCGTCAGCCGACATCGGCACGATCGGCAACCAGGAACTCGATCCCTACATTTCCGACAATATCGACCTGGGCTTCGAATATTATACCGGGCGTGAAGGCGTGATCGCCGTAGCGGCCTTCCGCAAGTCGATCACCGGCTTCACGGTGAACGGCACGCGCACCGTGCCCTTCTCCACCCTGGAGCCGTTCGGCATCACCATCGAGTCGCTGACCCAGGCGCAGCGCGATGCCCTGACCGCGCGGGCACAGCCGGGGCAGGCCCTGCGCGACGTCAACATCGACCTTCAGCAGCAGGTCAATTCCGACGGCAAGCTGATCGTCAACGGACTGGAATTCCAGGTCACCCAGCCGCTCGATTTCCTGACCCAATATGTCGGTCTGTCCGGCCTCGGCGTGCAGGCGAACCTGACCCTGATCGACCAGAAGGGCCGGGGCGCGGGTGCCCCCGCCACCGCGCTCGGCGTGGCGCCGACGACCTATACGCTGACCGGCTATTATGAAGCGCACGGTATCTCGGCTCGCCTGACCTACACGTTCAACGAAGGGTCGCAGGGCGTGCTGCCCGGCGAAAACGGCCTCCCGGCGGCCGCGTATTACGGGCGCGACTACGGCCAGCTGGATTTCTCCGGCAATGTCGATCTCGGCAAGATCTTCGACCGGGACTACCTGCCGACACTGGTGCTGAACGTGATCAACATTACCAAGGAACCGCAGAGCAGCTATTTCCAATACCAGAACGCGACCTTCAACCAATATAATCCGGGCCGGACCGTGCTGGTCGGCATCCGCGGCCGCTTCTGATCCGCACCCCATGCAGGCGACCGGCCGGGATCGGTCGCCTGTTCGCGCCCCCTCCTGCTGAAGAGTCCGCGGCGGCGGTTCGGGCCACGGCCTGCCGCCGTCGAGGCGACGTCTAGCGGGAAAATCCAGCCGCGCTGATGCCCACGGCCGCATGGCGGCTTTGCCCACGCGGCGGGGCGTCCGATTGCCTGCGCACCAGCGTGTGCGACAGATAGGGGGTGCCTTGCTCCGGCATCTTCCCGCCCGTGACCTGGGACAGGATCATGTGCAACGCGTTGCGCGTCACCTCGAACGTCGGGTGGCGGATCGTGGTCAGGGTCGGCCAGATCGTGGTCGCCAGCGAGGAATCGTCATAGCCGCAGACCGACAGGTCGCTGGGCACGTCCAGGCCGCGTCGGTGCGCGACGGCGATCGTCGCCGCCGCCATGTCGTCATTGCTGGCGAAGATCGCCGTCGGCTGGTCGGCTAGCCCGATCAGCCGTTCGGCCGCGTGCAGCCCGGATTGATAGGTATACAGCCCCTTGGCCACCAGGGCAGGATCGGCACGAAGACCTGCCTCCGCCAACGCGTCGCGGAAGCCCGCCAGCCGCAGGTCCGCCGACGCATAATGGTCGTCGCCCGCGATAAAGCCGATGCGACGGTGGCCGATCGCAATCAGATGCTGGGTCATGGCCCGCGCCGCCACGCGTTCATCCACGCCGACCGACATGATCCGCCCGCTTTGCCGGTGCGATCCCGTTGCCACGATTGCGATGCCGGCGGCGGCGAGACGATCGGTCAGATCCTGCTCGTCGGCCAAGGGCGGCGGCAGGATCACCGCCCGCACCCGGTTTTCGACAAGCTCCTGCACCGCCGCCTCATGCTCGTCGGGACTGGCCACGCCACGCACGATCAGGCTCGCATGTGCCTTTGTGGTATGGTGGAGCAGATGGACCAGGAACTCCCCCAGCGATCCCGGATTGGGGAAACGGTGCAACAGGCCGACCCGGATATGCTCGGCCCCTGACAATGCGCGGGCCACCGGGTTGGGCGAAAACTTCAGCGCCGCAATCGCATCCTCGACCAGCTGGCGGGTTTCACCCGTGACGACCTTGTCGCCATTGATGACCCTGGACACCGTGGTGTGCGAAACCCCCGCATGACGGGCGACGTCCCGGAGCGTCGCGATCCTGACGCCACTCTTGTCCTGCCGCCGTGCCAAGCTCTTTTGCCCCCGCCGTCGATGCCGCCGTCCGTCGCCGGAGGCGCAGCGCCGACCCGCCGTCCACGTCCGTTGCCCGATCTGCCGACCATCATGGATCGGGCCATGTGGATGCATGCACGATGCGGCGAACTCCGACAAGCGCGCCGCCTGCGCCGGGTCCGCAAGTCCGGACCTTACAGACGCGTCCATCGCGCAAGCAGCGGCAGCAGGAATTGCGCCCTGCCCGCCAGACGTATGGCGGCCGCGGCGATCAGCGGTCGCTCCGCGCTATGCCAGGCGGTCCGCCACCGCCGCACGCCGAACTGATGGGCTTTCGCCCGGCAAACGCGCGCGAAGGACAAACGTCTTATTGGACGCTGACGTAACAGAAAAGGGCACGGCCCGCTGGTGCAGACCGTGCCCTCCCGTCATCGATCAGCGCGACACCCCATCGCGCCTTTCGATCACTTGGCGGTGAAGCGCATATTCGGCGCAATCACCCTGTTCGCCGCATGCGGGAGACCACTTCCCAGCTGCGTCGAGCAGTCTTGTCCGCCGGCACCCGCCCGGCAGGTCTGATCGAGGCCGGTCTGGCTGGCGGAGCGTGCAAGAGCGTTTGCGCTCTCCGCGCCATCCACATCGACCGTGCCGTAGGTCACCCGGACCGAGGTCGGGGTGCCGGGTAGGCGAGCGGCCCCGTTGAAGCCGTAGGCCGAATAAGCGTCGAACCCTTCAACCGAACCGGACGGAAGCGTTGCCAGGAGCGGCGTCCGCGCCGGAATGGTGCGGGTGACCTGCTCAGCCATGCGACCTGCCGCCGCAACCACCGCCGGGGTGATCGGATTGATGCCCGGATTGCCGGTGCTCGGGGTCGTCGGGGTCGTGCCCGGATTGTCCGTGCTCGGAGTGGTCGGGGTCGTGCCCGGGTTGCCCGTGCTCGGGGTCGTCGGGGTCGTGCCCGGATTGTCCGTGCTCGGGGTCGTCGGGGTCGTGCCCGGATTGTCCGTGCTCGGAGTGGTCGGGGTCGTGCCCGGATTGTCCGTGCTCGGGATCGTCGGGGTCGTGCCCGGATTGTCCGTGCTCGGGGTCGTCGGGGTCGTGCCCGGATTGTCCGTGCTCGGGGTCGTCGGGGTCGTGCCCGGGTTGCCCGTGCTCGGGGTCGTCGGGGTCGTGCCCGGGTTGCCCGTGCTCGGGATCGTCGGGGTCGTGCCTGGGTTGCCCGTGCTCGGGATCGTCGGGGTTGGGGCCGGCTGAACCGGGGTGCCGGTATTCGCAGTGCCTTGGATCGTCATCTCACCCGGCGTGAAGGTCACGTCGTAGTTCGAGCCGGCGGACAGGGTTCCTGCGTTGATGGCGTAGGTGCCTGCCGCTTCGCCGCGGATGCGCTCCACCGATCCGGTCATGCTGTCACCAGCGACCATGCCGTCACCTGCCACCGTGTAGGAGAAGGTGGGATCGGTATAGCCC